>CACZTQ010000166.1 GCA_902784155.1 Oscillospiraceae bacterium | reverse complement strand
CACTACCTTGTCGCCATCCCTGTCTTCAAAGTAGTGAATCTGATAACGCTCCGCTTGTTGCATTCCTAAGACCGTCACAGCGTATTTCTGTATTTTATCTGCCGATATAATTGAACCGCGTTCTGCGTTGAGACGGACATTTTCTGCTTTTTGCTGGCTGACCTGAGCGGTCAGTTTTGCGATATCGGCATCATTTATGACAATCTGCTTGTCGAGAAATATTACCGAAGTGAGCATAGAGCCGATAATTATAAGAGCCGCAATCACAAAAATGGCCAGCTTTGTCTTGTTGAGAGTTTCTTCAATGACGGTTCTCTCCGCGATGGTCGGGGGAGTTCTTCTCCTTCGCCGCGCGGGGTAATCATATTCCGAAATCTTCGGAGCGGCAGTGGACATATTAAATTGAGGAACGAAATCAAAATCGTCCATTCTCTGCCCTCCTCGGATTATTCAGCAGAATAGTTTCTATAGTTTCTCAGCTGTCCTGAGTTTTGCGGACCGCGCTCTCGGATTCTCGGCGAGTTCCTCCGCAGAGGGCGTGACGGGCTTGAAAAGCTTTGCCTTCGGCTTGTTTCCGCACACGCATACCGGGAAATTCTTGGGGCAGGTGCATCCCTGAGCGAGAGGGCTCAGAGCTCTTTTGACCGCCCTGTCTTCGAGAGAGTGAAATGTGATTATGCTCAGCCTTCCGCCGGGCTTGAGGCACTCGAACATATCCAGGACTGCTTTTTCAAGACCGTCGAGCTCGCCGTTGACATAGATTCTCAGCGCCTGGAAGGTCTTGCGCGCCGGATGCGAATCGCGTCTCGCGGCCGCAGGGTAGGCGCTGCTGACGATGTTTGCCAGCTCAAGAGTCGTTTTTATGGGCGAAGATTCTCTCTCCCTGACGATTGCCGAAGCAATACGGGGAGCGAATTTCTCTTCACCGTATTCGGTCAATATTCTGCACAGTTCTTTCTGAGTCAAAGTATTGACGGCATCCGCGGCGCTCATCCCGCTCATGCTCATCCTCATATCAAGGGGAGCATCCCTGTGGAATGAAAAGCCTCTTGAGGTGTCGTCAAGCTGATGGGAGCTTACTCCAAGGTCTGCGAGAATCCCGTCTGCATTCGGTATCTGCAGACCTTGAAGTATTGATTTTATGAAAAAGAAGTTATTGTTAATTATATATACATTATTATATTGTGAAAATTTCTCGTTGAGGACCGATATCGCCTGAGGGTCTCTGTCAATGGCAACGAGCTTGCCGGTGGTCAGGAGCCCAGCTATAGCTCCGCTGTGACCACCTCCGCCCGCTGTACAATCAACATACAAGCCATCCGAGCATATGTTGAGTGACCTGACAGTTTCTTCAAATAATACCGGTATATGAGAAAAAACTGTATTATCCATACATTATTATAAGATGCCGGGAGAAATGTTGAATCTTGAAAGATCGATATTCCTGGCGGCCTCGAGTTTCTTATCAAGATTGTCTTTATTCCAGAGCTCGATTCTGTCGGGGCTGTTGACTATGAGCGCCTCGCCCTCGAGCTCCGCGAATTTCTGAAACTCTTCGCTGACGGTGATACGCCCTGCCTTGTCCATGGTCGCCATATCGGAGCTCTGAGTAAAGAGTCTCTGTACAATGGCCAGCTCAGCGCCGCTGTAATCATTGGCGATGTTGTTGTAAACCTTGAGGTAGGCCTCCTCGGAATACATTATTATACATTTATCGCCCAGGAAGTTTTTCAGGAGATAGACCGTACTGCCGTATCTCGATCTGAATTTTGCGGGTATTGCAAGTCTGTTGACCTGGTCGAACTTTCTGAGTTCACAGCCGCCGTAACACTGCTGCTGGGGCGCTGCCGGCATACGATTCATCTCCTTTCATCCGGTTTCGTAAATGTGGGTATTCTTCACAATTCTTCCCTATTTGCTCCTTCATTATACACAGCGTATAATTAAAATGCAAGCTTTTTTTATAATTTCTCCAAAAAAATTTCAAATATTCACCTGTTTTTATCGGAAAGCCGGCTTCCGGGCGTGTTTTTCCCCTCAGAATGCCGGTTCGGACAACAAATAATGCCCGATATAAAACTTTTTTGATTTTTTTCTTGCAATCGCCGAAAAAGTATGATATTATTACAAAGCTTATGAAGAAGGAGGTGTAGATATGCCCAATATTAAGTCAGCGAAGAAAAGAGTAATCGTCAACAGGACCAGAGCTGCGAGAAACAAATCACGCAACACTGCTCTCAAGACCGCTATCAAAAAGGCAAACATTGCCGCTGAGACAAACGCACCCGATAAAGAGGCCGTCATCAGAGAAGCTGTCAAAAAAATCGATCAGGCAGCTGCAAAGGGACTTATTCACAAGAATAATGCCGCCCGTAAAAAGTCTGCGCTTGCAAAGCTTGCAAAATAATAATTATGCCTACGCCGTGGTTGTTAAATTTTTATGACCACGGCTGTTAAATTGTTGACAAGGATATTTTTGTTTGATATAATTACCGTGTCATTGTGTAAACCACAAACAATTGTGTAAATCACAAATATAATTCAGGAGGGCAAAATGGATACCATTAAAAAAATCTGCAAGATCGTAGCTATCGTTGTCGCAATAGCGGCAGCCGTTGCAGGCATTGTTTTATTCGTTAAGAAACTCAAAGAGAAGAAGATTGCCGAGGCAGACTGCGAGGAGAATTATGTTTCCTGCTCCTGCTGCGAAGCACCCGTTCAATAAAGCAATCGAATTACCCGGAGGCTAATAATGGTACTTGAAAAAATCATCGATATAATCAGCGAGCAGCTTGAGCTCGACAAATCGGTCATCAAAGAGAGCTCAACCCTTGAGGGCGACCTCGGGGCAGGCAGCCTTGACCTGATTGATCTTGCGATGTCCATCGAGGATGAATTCCACATCGAGTTATCCGAGGACGTTATCGAAAAGATTCACACGGTCGGCGATCTCGCGAAGTATGTTGCAGCCAACAAATAATGAAGGCCGCCTCATTTAAGCAAAAAAGATAAAGATAAATTAAAGCTCGCAGGGTATTTTCTCCTTGCGGGCTTTGGTTAATTCCGAAAAATGCCTTTCAGTGCCTGTTTGCGTCCGTTTTTCCCCTTTTTACACCTGTTACAACTATTACCGGATTTCCTCTTTCAAGGCGGAATCCGTACGGGATGATTATTATGATATTCAAAAACGCGCTGGTCTGCGATGAAAATTTCGCCCTCGTCAGAGCGGACCTCAAAACCGAAAACGGAATAATCTCCGGAACCGGAAAATTCGGAGAAGACGGAATCGACTGCGCCGGCAGGGTTATTCTGCCGGGCTTCATAGATATTCATATTCACGGCTGCCGCGGCGCGGACTGCACGGATTTGTCGCCCGGGAGTCTCTCCGTTATGAGCGGATATCTCGCCTCGCGCGGGGTCACCTCATTCTGCCCGGCGACCATGACTCTGCCGGAGGAAAAGCTGGCGGAGGTTTTTGAAAATATCCGCGCTTCGTCGGAATCCCTGCCCGGAGCCTATATACACGGTATCAATATGGAGGGCCCGTTTATTTCGTCCGCCAAAAAAGGAGCGCAGGATGGAAAATATATTCTGAATCCCGATGCCGCTCTGTTTAAAAGACTCAATTCGGTTTTCCCGGTAAAACTGTGCGATATAGCTCCCGAAATGCCGGGGGCGGAGGAATTCATAAAAGAGGTTTCGAAGCTCTGCACCGTCTCGGCCGCGCACACGGCGGCGGATTATGAGACGGCGATGAGAGGATTTGACGCGGGAATCACCCACGTGACGCATCTTTTCAACGCGATGACGCAGCTCGGCTCAAGAGAGCCCGGAACTGTCGGCGCGGCATTTGATTCAAAAACGGTTACCTGCGAGCTTATCTGCGACGGTATTCATATCGCGCCCGCGGTTCTCAGAATTGCTTTTGCGCTTCTCGGAGAAAACAGGACCGTTGTTATAAGCGACGCCATGATGGCGGCGGGAATGCCGGACGGCGAGTATTCTCTCGGTGGGCAGACGGTCATCAAAAAAGGAGATGCCAGACTCCCCGACGGGACTCTCGCGGGCTCGGTCACGGATCTTTTCTCCGAATTCAGGAATCTTATCTCATACGGAATACCGCTTTCTCAGGTTATAAGAAGCCTGACTCTGAATCCCGCAAGGGCAATCGGAGCGGACGGCGAAACGGGGAGTATAGAGCCGGGCAAATCGGCCGATTTTATAATTCTTAACGGCGAAATGGACAGGATAATATCTGTTTACGCCAAGGGTAAATTGATTTTTGAAGGGTAAAATGCAAAAAATACGGATTTTCAGATGTTTATGCAGAGAATCGCATATTCGCCTCTTTGTAAAGACATATAGCTTTACAGACTTGTCTTGTAAAGTAAGGCACCTTTCAAATGTGAAAAACACGGTGAAAAATGTGAACAACTCAGCCGTATAATTCCGAAAAAGCATAAAAAATCGTAAAGTTTTTCACTTTACCGCCCGAAATAATGTCAAAACGGAAATAAATGTGAAAAAACCTGATGAATATTTTTTGCAGGAATCCGGCTTTTTCACTTCAAATTCCGATGAAAATATCGAAAAAAACGGCAGAAACGGTAAAACCGGCCAATTTAGTCTATTGCGTATAGACCTATTTGGTCTATTTAACATAGACCGTTTTTGCCCTCCCCGGAGTGATAAAATGAAGTTCGGAAATCTCAGCCCTTCGGAGCTGAAGCTGCTTAGAGTTATATGGGAAAGCGAGCCTCTGAGGTCGGGGGCTCTTGCGGCTGTCTGCCTCGAAAAATTCGGCTGGAAAAAGTCAACGGTCTATACCATATTGAAAAATATCTGCGATGCCGGATTCGTCCGGAATGAAAACGGGACGGTCTCTTCGCTTGTGAGCGAGAAGGATTATCTGCACGGCATTGCCTCCGAATTTGTAGGCGAGCATTTCGGCTCGTCTCTTCCCGATTTCATAGCGGCGTTTCTTGACGGAAAACACATGAGCCGAGACAGAATTATCGAGTGCTACGATAAAGTAAAGAAATACAGAGAAGAATAATAAAAAGCATTGAATTCGTCGCTTTTTTGTGATACCATATTTTCATAAAATTTGAGAGGGGCATGTTTATGGACAGGACTTATAAAAGCTATCATTACTGGGATAAACCCAGCAAGCAGACCGAGTACACCGAGCCCACTCAGCTTCTCGGCAGGGGCGGTAAACTTCTCGCCAAAGGCTGGGCAAGACACAATGTTTTCAATTATGAAAGATACTCCGTCAAAAAGGTAATGAGACGCAAGGAGTGGGATTTCTATCAGATCTGCAACCGCAATTATATGGCTCAGATAAGCTGCGCGAATATTTCACTGGGCGGCTATGTCTCGGCCGTGCTTGTCGATCTTCAGAACGGAAAGGTGCTCGCGAATAAAATGTCTCCGTTCCTCGGCGGCAAGGATAAGATAGTTCTTCCTCCCAAGGGCGATGTTCCCAATAACGTCAAGTATAAAATCGGCTCGGCCGAGTTTGAGTTTGACACCAAAGAGGATTCGAGAACCGTATGGTTCAAAATGGGCGATGTCGAGTGCAGTTTTCAGATGGATATAATGCCGGGCCTTGAGAATATCACGACGGTTCTGCCGTTCGCGAATTTCCCCGACAGATACTTTATGACAACAAAGCAGAATTCAATGCCCTGCGCCGGAACGTTCAGATTCGGCGGCGAGACGGTTGAATTCACCAAGGACGACACCTTTGCCGTTCTTGACTGGGGCAGGGTAAACACCCCCTACAGCCTTGTGTGGTACTGGGGCAACGGCTCGACCTACCTCACCGACGCCGACGGCAACAGACATATCTTCGGCTTCGAAATCACCTGGGGCATCGGCGACGAGAGCAACGCCACCGAAACCTGTATGTTCTATGACGGCAAGGCGCATAAATTCGGCGCGGTCGATGTCGAGACCTTCCCGAAGCCCGACAAGTATATGGAGCCCTGGCACTTTGTTTCCGAGGACGGCAGATTCGATATGACGATGGAGCCTTTCTATGACCATCACAGCGACCTGAATATCGGCGTAATGAGAATGCACAGCCATCAGGTTCACGGAATCTGGCACGGCACCTGCATCCTAGATGACGGCACAAAGCTTGATATCAATGATATGTACGCTTTCTGCGAATACGTCGAAAACAGATGGTAAGAGCCTGAATATCTCCGGATAATCAGCGACAGCATAAAAAATCCCGCGGAGCCGGTTGGCTCTGCGGGATTGTTCTTTTTAAGCGGTATTATTTTGTGAAAACTTTGAGAGTATATTTGTTTTCGCGGAGAAGCCGAGCGAGATCCTTTGAATCCGAGGGCATCTCTTCAAGATAAATGCCGCCGGGCTCCATACCGGTATCATAGTGGAAATCGGATGCCGAGGTTTTTCTCAGGCCGTATTTTTCGGCCCATCTGTAAGCGATGTCATTTCTTGAGTCGTGGCCGCCGTGGCCGTTATAGACCTCCATGCCGTCAAGCAGAGCGGGGTCAACGATAATCATATTCTTTCTGAAGGGATGGGCCTGGATGACAATCAGCCCGTTTTCGTCGGCATACTGTCTGAATTCTTTAAGGCTTGCGAAATCCGTGAAATCGCGGGTGAAGATGAGGCCCTCGTCAAAGCCGTAAACAAGATAATCGTTGTCGTAGGGGACGAATCTTATCTCCATACCGAGTATGATTCTCATATCGTCTCCCGCCGCTTCCTTCGCCGCGCGCCAGCCTCTGAGAAACGCTTCGGCCTTTTCGGCGTAAGTGCTTCCGAATACGGCGGAGTTGGGTTTATTCATATGGTCGGTTATGCAGAGCCCGTCATAGCCGAGCTTTTTGTAGCGCTCCACGACCTTCGCGGCGGAGGTTTCGCCGCATTTGCTGGATTCCTCGGTGTGAATGTGAATATCAAACAGGAAGCTCATATCAAGCCCTCCTTCCATTTAATCCGCTGTTATTCTACGCTTTGTGAAATTAAATGTCAATATCCGTATTTAATCTCTTTGTTATCTTGACAAACTATACACAATAGTATAAAATATACAGGATAATGCTATTATCCCTGCAGAATAATGCAAATTTTTAATGAACGGAGAGGATTTTTCAGTGAACGAAGATATTGTACGCTATGTCAGCGCCGCTTCCGCAGGCGATACCGACGCAATGGCAAAGCTTTTTTCCAAAACTCTGAAATCATCATATTACCTCGCGTACCGTCTCAGCGGAGACCACGACGAGGCCGTTGAAATCACAAAGAACGCCTACACGAGAGTGTTCTGCACTCTTCCCAGGCTCAAGAAGCCCGAGGCATTCGAAATATTCATGAGGCAAAATATAGCATCCGTTTACAAGGAGGGCCGCAAATTCACCTTCGGCGACGCGCTGGCCGATATTCCCGAAGGGCAGCTTGAGTTCCTTTCCGAGGATGTGTACGAAGAGGACGCGAAGCGCTCGGCGGCCGCCGTGGCGGTATCCGATCTCAGCGATGAGCTCAGAAGCGCGCTGGTCCTTCACTATTACAGCGGAATGCCCGTCACGCCTCTCGCGAGATACTTCAATGTTTCCGAGTCAACGGTGAATTCCGTGCTCTCAAAGGCGAAGGAAGTCATATTTGACAAGTGCGGCAGCTCCGAGCCCGGCATTCAGAAGCCCGGCACCCTGCCCGTGCTCAACAGGATTTTCAAGCTCGAGGCCGAGAATATTCCCGTGAATCCCGCCGATGTCAGGGAAATTTTCGCCTACGTGTTTGAGAAATACAACACCTTCAAGCAGGTTGAGAATATCAAAAACGGCGCCGGCTCTCCCAAGTCTCCCGAATTCTTCTCTCCCGAGGTTCCCAAGGGGCAGGGCAACGAAGAATCGGAGCCCGAGGGAATTGATTTTGATACGTTTATCGATCAGCCTTCCCGCAAGCCCGCCGTCGCAAAGGCCGGCTTCGGTATAGATTCCATAAAGAATTTCATCGCGAATTTCAATCTGAAGAGAGATTACAGGAAGCTTATCATCGCCGCCGCGGCGCTGCTGATTCTGATTCTCATTATCGCGGGTATTGCGAAGGCGGCCGGCAAAAACAAAAACGAAACCCCCGATGTTTCGGTAACGGATACCGTTGCCGAGAAGGTTGCCTCAAAATGGATTCCGGGCGGATTCGAGGACTGCGCCGAGATTACTTATCTCAACGAGAATATGGCCTGCTTCAAATCGGTCACCACTCAGAAGTACGGCATTATGGATTATAACGGAAACATTCTCATCCAGCCCAGATACGATACCGAGTTCAGACCCTGCGGCACCGGAAGAGATTATTCCAACATGGGCAAATACCACGTCGTTATCAAGATAGACAACACGGATTACTATGTTTCCTACTCAAACGGCAAGGCGGAAATCGCAGGAGTCCACCAGAGCCACTCCTTCGAGGATGACACATTCCCCTCAAACGCCAAGTATGACGAGCGCGACAGATACTTCGAAGGTCTCGCCGCCGCTCAGAAAAACGGCAAATGGGGCTATGTTGACTCCGAGGGCAAAAAAGTCATTCCGTATCAGTATGAGGCGGTCAATGTTACCGACGGCGGTCTCAACACTCTCAATAAATACAACAGCGATTACTGCAGACCGGTCACCGGCGGACTTATCGCTGTCAAGAGAGACGGAGTCATGGGCATAATCAATCTCAAGAACGAGACTGTTGCGCAGTTTGAATACAGCATGATAATGCCCGGCAAAGACGGCGTCTTCATTGCCAAGAAGGACGGCACCTGGGGTGTCATAACCACAGGAAACGCGGTCAGCACCTTCACGGGCGTCAAGTATCTGCTTGATGCTTCGGATGACGAGATTTCAACAGAGGCCGGCCAGGGCGATAAGTACTATATTGTTATCGGCTCGGGCGGAATCAATATCAGAGCCGACGCCGACAAGGATGCCCAGAAGATAGGCGAGCTTTCCACCGGCTCGAGAGTCAAAGGCCAGGGCACAAAGACAGCCGCCAACGGCAACGCCTGGCTGAGGATAGAATACAACGGAAGATACGGATACATTGCGATGAATCTGGTCCGTGAAGATACAAGTTCAAACTGATTAAACAAGCGGTGCAGAGATGAATTTGGGAAGGTCATCCCGACCCAAAGGATTTCTGCACCTTCTTTATGATTTGGAGGTCGATTATTATGCAGTGGACCGGAATGAACGAGCTGAGAGAAAAATATCTCTCGTTCTTCGAGTCTAAAGGACACCTGAGAATGCCGAGCTTTTCCCTCGTCCCGCAGGGAGATAAGAGCCTGCTTCTCATAAACGCGGGTATGGCGCCGCTCAAGAAGTATTTCACAGGCGAGGTTACTCCTCCCTGCCCGAGAGTGACGACCTGCCAGAAGTGCATCCGCACTCCCGATATCGAGAGAGTCGGCATCACCGCAAGACACGGCACATTCTTTGAGATGCTCGGCAATTTCTCCTTCGGCGATTATTTCAAGCGCGAGGCCATCGAGTGGGCCTGGGAATTCTGCACGAAGGTTGTCGAAATGCCTGTTGACAAGCTCTATGTCACGGTCTATCTCGATGATGACGAGGCTTACAACATCTGGGCGGATGAAATAGGAGTCGATAAATCCCACATCTGCCGCCTGGGCAAAGAGGATAATTTCTGGGAGCACGGTGCAGGCCCCTGCGGCCCCTGCTCCGAGATATACTTTGACAGAGGTGAAAAATACGGCTGCGGCAGCCCCGACTGCGGCCCCGGCTGTGACTGCGACAGATTCACGGAATTCTGGAATGTTGTCTTCTCACAGTTTGAGAATGACGGCAACAACAACTACACCACTCTCAAAAACAAGAATATCGATACCGGTATGGGCCTTGAGAGACTTGCCTGCATTATGCAGGGCGTTGACAATCTCTTTGAGGTTGACACGGTTCAGAATATAATGAAGCACATCATCGATATATCGGGCATTAAGTATCACGAGGATGAGAAGCGCGATATTTCGCTGAGAGTCATTACCGACCATATCAGAAGCACGACCTTCATGATAAGCGACGGCGTTATGCCTTCAAACGAGGGCAGGGGATATGTCCTTCGCAGACTTCTCAGAAGAGCGGCGCGCCACGGCAGGCTTCTCGGCATCGAGGGGACCTT
>CACZTQ010000165.1 GCA_902784155.1 Oscillospiraceae bacterium | reverse complement strand
GCCGTGACCGTGAACGGACGAAACGGCAAGCGGGTCGCCGAGGCCGAGATTGTAGAATTCATAGAAATCGGGAGGGAGCTCTCCGACGGAATCGCATTTGTTGACAACGAGCACTATGGGCTTGTTGCTCTTGCGGAGCATCGCCGCTACCTCCATATCCGTCGCGACAACGCCCGTCCTTATATCCGTGACAAATATAATGACATCAGCGGAGTCAATCGCGAGCTGAGCCTGGCGCTGCATCTGTTTGAGTATTATATCGTCGCTCGCGGGCTCGATGCCGCCCGTATCGATGAGCATAAAATGCCTGCCGAGCCACTCGCAGTCTCCGTAGATACGGTCCCTTGTGACGCCGGGAGTATCATCAACGATGGCTATTCTCTGCCCGGTAAGCTTATTGAACAATGTGGATTTGCCGACATTCGGTCTGCCGACTATCGCCACTACATTTCCTGCCATATTATCTCCTTTATCTTTGCCGTTATCCGTTCTCTCCGAGGAATGAGGCGAGCAGTCCGTCTCCGGACGGTCCGTTTTGCGTGACCTTTATTCCGCCGAGCTTTTCGCTGAGCTGCTCAACAGTCATATTGTCGAGGAACATATCTCCTTCGCTTCTCAGGCAGTTCGGGGGGATTATCAGCTCCTCGCCGAGAGGCCTGCCCTCAACCGCCGCGATGATATCGGCGCCCGTTATCAGACCCGATACCGTGATGCTCTCGCCGAAGAGCCTGTTTGTTACCGCGTAAACATTGATTTTAAGCCCCGGGATTTTATCCTGCGCGGCCGCCGCGAGCTCGCTGATAAGCGGGAAGGCCGCCGTACCCGTCACCGCTGTCGCTTCTCTGTTCAGACCCGTGACGGTGCATCTGCCGAGAGCCTCAAAGAATTCATCCCTGAGCAGAGTCCACATTCCGACTCCGTTTTCGAGCTGGGGGAAATCATTGTAATAGCCCGATTGAGGCATCGGCCTTTGCGCGTAGAGATAAAACTCGTCCGCGGCGTATGCCGCCGCCGCTCCGCCGCGCGAGGCATTCTCTGCGTTGAGGCGGTCAATCGTGTCTATCACCTCTCCCGCGCTCTCTTTGTCATAAGATCTGAGCTCGGGAAGTTTCTCTCTGTATTTTGTGATGCCTACGGGAACGCACGCGATGCTCTTTATGTTTTCGCCGAGGCGGAAAAGCTCTCTGAGCGAGAATTCAAGCTCGGGGCCGTCGTTGATTCCCGGGCAGAGCACCAGCTGGGCGTTGACCTCGATTCCGCTGTCCGTGAATCTCTTTATGTATTTAAGGCACTCCCCCGCGCGCGGGTTCAGCATCATCTTTACCCTGAGCTCCGGGTTCATTGTGTGCACGGAAATATTGACGGGGCTGATATGCATTTTTATAATCCTGTCAACCTCGCCGTCGTCGAGATTCGTGAGCGTGACGTAGTTTCCGAAAAGGAACGAGAGCCGAGAGTCGTCATCCTTGAAATAGAGGCTCTCCCTGAGCCCCGGGGGCAGCTGGTCAATGAAGCAGAATATACATTTGTTTTTGCACGAATGCTGTTTATCCATCAGGTATGTTTCAAAGCCGAGGCCTATATCGTCGGCCTCATCCTTCCTGATGCGGATTCTTTTCTTTTTCCCTCCGGGTTTTTCAATCAGGATATTCAGCTTCTTTTCGGTTAGATAGAAGCGGTAGTCGAGGACATCGTTTATTGCGTTGCCGTTTATTTCGGCGAGAGTATCGCCCGGAGCAACGCCTTTTTTTGCGGCGGGGCTGTCCGCCGCGACATCTTTGATTTTTACGGACATCCCGTCACCGCCTCGCTTCCGGATTATTGATTGTCAGGGCGCGCCGGAACGCATAATACCCTTATTATAATCTTTGACAGTATATCATAGATAATAACAAAAATACAATAGTTATTAAAATTATTATTATTTTATTTACAAATAATTCACTTGACAATCACGCGGGCTCAATGAGATAATATATTGAGTATTTATGCACTTAAAACTTCGCGAAAGAGGATTGATATTATGCGTGTCATTACAGGCACCGCAAGGGGTATGACTCTCTCCACCCTCGAGGGCGAGACCACAAGGCCGACCTCCGAAAAGGTGAAGGAAGCCGTATTCAGCGCGATACAGTTTGAGATAGAAGGCGCAAGGGTTCTGGATTTATTCGCGGGCTCCGGGCAGCTCGGCATAGAAGCGCTCAGCAGAGGCGCAAAAAGCGCCGTCTTTGTCGATTCGGACAAAGCGGCTGTCAGGGTGATCACTTCAAATGTCAAAAAAACGGGCTTTAACGATAAATCGGAAATCTACACGAGAGATTACTCTTCTTTTCTCAATATGAACGTCAGCAGATTCGACATCGTTTTTCTCGACCCTCCCTACTCGGCCGGAATACTCGAAAAAGCGCTCGACAAAGTCTCGGATTTCGTTGACGAAAAAGGAATCGTAATCTGCGAGCACCCCCACACCTCGTCTCTCCCGGACGAAGCGGGCGGGCTTAAAAAATACAGAGAGTATAAATACGGCAAAACGGCCGTAACCATCTACCGAAAGGACTGATACTATGAAAATTGCCGTTTGTCCCGGCTCGTTTGACCCCATCACCAACGGACATGTGGATATAATCAGCAGGGCATCCCGGCTTTTTGACAAGGTTATCGTAGTGGTGATGATCAACTATCATAAGCCCAACAGCTACTTCACCGCTTCAGAGAGAGTTGAGCTCATACGCCGGGCGATTCCTCCCGAAATAGATAACTGCGAGGTCGATATGTACGGCGGCCTGCTTGCGGAATACTGCGAAAAGAAAGGGGCCTGCGCCGTAGTCAAAGGTCTTCGCGCGGTCTCGGATTTTGAGTATGAATTCCAGCAGGCGCTGACAAACAAGCACCTCAATCCTACGCTCGAAACGGTTTTCATGACCACCGACCAGAATAATATGTTCCTGTCTTCAAGCCTTGTCAAACAGCTCTGCGAATTCGGGGCCGATGTCAGCGAATTCGTACCCGAGGCGGTTTGCAGCGACATAATCAGAAGAATAAAAGAAAGGGGTAAATATCAATGAATACCGACCAGCTTTTAAATCAGATTGAAGATATAATCGACGCGGGAGCAAAGACTCTCAGAGGCGGCAAAATAGCCGTTGACGCGGAATCCGTAAGAAACACAATCGACGAAATCAGAGCCGGGCTTCCCAAAGAAATCGCCCAGGCCAAAATCATAGTGGCGGACAGAAACAACATTCTCGCCAAGGCGAAGCAGGAATCCGTAAATGTCGTAACCGCCGCTCAGGAAAAATCAAGGGCTCTTGTCTCCGCGGCCGAAGAAAAAGTCCGCAACCTCGTCCTCAAGACAGAGGATTACTGCAAGGGCAAGGTAACCGAGGCGGACACGGAAGCTAAAAAGATAGTTGACGACGCGACCGCTCAGGGCGACGAAATAAAATCGCAGGCGATGGTCGAGGCCGCGAAAGCGGTTGAAACAAGCACAATCGTTACCGAATCGCAAAAGAAGGCTGACGAGATTTCCTCTCAGGCGGAAACGATGGCCCAGAGCATTATCGAAGAGGCGAAGGCGAAGGCCGACGCGATTATCAAGACCGCAATCGAGCAGAGCGAGCTGACGGAAGGCCGCGCGAAAGAGAAGGCGGAGGAGATAGTCGATAAGGCGAATAAATGGTCAGCGGAAATCCGTCAGGGCGCCGCCGACTTTGCAGAAAAGCTTATGAGCGACGCGGATAAGGCGATTTCTTCATCCCTCGCCCAGGTCAGAGCCGTACACACCAACCTCAGAAAAGTAACGGGCAAAGTGGGCGACGACGAGGTCACATCGGTCGGAGAGTAATGGATAAGAGTATATTTGCCAAAACAAAATATTTTATTATCGATATGGACGGGACCTTCTATCTCAGCGGCAATTTAATCGAAGGCTCGCTTGATTTCATATCAAAGCTCAGGGAAACGGGCAGGGATTTCCGCTTCTTCACAAACAATTCCTCAAACAACGTTGAGGTCTGCCGTGAGAAGCTCGCAAAAATGGGATTCCCCGTTGATGAAGACATGGTGATTGTCTCCTCTCACGTGGCGGGAGATTACCTTAACAGGCATTACCCCGGCAAGAGAGTATATCTGCTCGGGAACGAGCGCCTCACCGCAGATATGAAGAGATACGGCATCAACCTCGTCGATGAAGACCCCGATATAGTGCTGCTCGGATTTGATACCACGCTCACCTACGAAAAAATCCGAAAAGCCGCGAATTATCTCGCTTCGGGAGTAACTTACATTGCGACTCACCCCGATGTCAACTGCCCTATGGCGGAGGGCTTCATGCCCGACACGGGCTCGATGATTGAGATGTTTGCCGCCTCAACGGGCAGGCGTCCGCTCGTGCTCGGAAAGCCGATGCCCGCAACGGTTGACTATATCACCGGCCTTCTCGGATGCGAAAAGGACGAGCTCGCGTTTGTCGGCGACAGACTCGCGACCGACATCGCAATCGGGATGAATAACGGGATTCCGTGCGCCCTGGTTTACAGCGGTGTCACAACCCGCGAAATGTATGAAAAATCCGAAATCAGAGCCTCAGTGGATGTTGAGAATCTCAAGGCTCTCGCGGAGTATCTGTAATTCAAAACAATCGCAACAGACAAAAGACGCCGTGCGGCAGATGACCGCACGGCGTAATTATTTTTATTTCGGGAGAGGATATTGTCAGACAGCCGCAAAGCCCTTCTCAAGGTCGGCGATGATGTCGTCAATATGCTCCGTGCCTATTGAGAGACGGATTGTTGACTGAGTAATACCGCTCAGGGCAAGCTCCTCATCCGTCAGCTGCGAGTGGGTGGTTGAGGCGGGGTGAATCACAAGGGATTTGACATCCGCGACATTCGCGAGAAGAGAGAATATCTCAAGATTGTCAATAAATCTCCAGGCCTCTTCCTTGCCGCCTTTAATCTCAAATGTGAATATGCTCGCTCCCCCGTCCGGGAAATATTTCTCATAGAGCGCGTGGTCCGGATGACCGGGCAGGGAGGGATGATTCACCTTTGAAACCTTGGGATTTGACGCGAGATACTCTATAACTTTCTTGGTATTCTCCGCGTGTCTCTCAAGTCTGAGCGAGAGAGTCTCCGTCCCCTGAAGAAGGAGGAAAGCCGCAAAGGGAGAAATGCAGGCGCCTTCGTCGCGAAGGAGAATCGCCCTTATATAAGTCACGAAGGCGGCAGGGCCTACGGCGTCATAGAAGGAAACGCCGTGATAGCTCGGATTCGGCTCCGCTATGGGGGCGTACTTTCCCGAG
>CACZTQ010000164.1 GCA_902784155.1 Oscillospiraceae bacterium | reverse complement strand
GGATGAGCTTGCCGGTAACATCCTGGGCGGTCTCGCCGCTCGAGATTATGGCGGAAATCTCATCGTCCGTGAGCATATCGGTAAGGCCGTCGCTGCAGAGCATAATGACATCGCCGTTATTGACATCGTCTATAACGCTGACATTCGGCTGAAGAGGACCTTCCTCGGGGAAGGTGCCCAGATGCTTTGTCAGGCTCTTTGCGCCGGGCATATTTTCCATATTTTCATAAGAGGCGGCGCGGGCATCGATAAACTGCTGAGCGTGTGTGTGGTCAAAGCTCATCTGCTCAAGGATGCCGTTGGCAAAATGATAAATGCGCGTGTCGCCAATGCTCACGCATATAACCTTGCCCTTCGTGGCGTAAATGCCGGCGAGGGTGGTGCCCATACGCTTGCCTCTGGTATTGATTTCATTGCAGATTTTTGTGTTTGCTTCATCGAGAAAGCTCGAAATCGCAAAGTTGAAGTCTTCGCCGCTGCTGTAGATATCGGAGGCGTGCTTCGACATTGTTTCGGCCGCAATACCGCTCGCAACCTCGCCGTAGCTCTCGCCGCCCATACCGTCGCAGACAACGAGATGGAAGGGCTCAGCCAGCTTTTGAGCGTAAGCGGTGCCCTTTTTGAGCTCGCCCGTTGAGGTCAGCCTTCCGTTGAGGCTGTAGTTATCCTCATTCTCTTTTCTTACTCTGCCGGCATGAGTTACCGCGCAGACATTTGCACTCAGTTTTTTCATATTATCACTCCGGTGTAGGAATTGTGTTTATAAGCTTTCTATGTTATCCGGATTGAATCCGGCCATTTAACGGTTTCAGAGAATCCCCTCGTAATGCGCCCAGTCATAATAGGCCTTGAGGGACCTCATCCTCGCGGGGCTGATTGTAAGACCGCCTCTGTTTATCGGTCTGAAGTTTATTCCTCTGAGCTTGCAGAGATATTTTGCGCTGACATTGAAGCCGCTGTCAATCGCGTTATCGAGGTTGATTATCTGCCAATATGTTTTTTCCGCCGCCTCTTCATTGCCTGAAACCCACTCGCTCCACATTCTGACGAAAAGGTCGGCTCCGCAGGCGGTCGGCGTTGCGACAACTCCCCTCGCGCCCTCCTTCCAGGAATCAAACAGGAAGGGTATATTCGCCTGCAGGACATTCGAATCACCCTGAACGGCGATTTTTTCCTTTATCTTATCGAGCAGGCAGGTGGTATCCTTGATGCCGACGAATCTGCCGGTTCCGACAAGTCTGCCGTAAACCGAAGCGTCCATAAGATGGGGCCTCATACCGGGGAATTCATAGAGCATCACGGGGAGAGACGTGTTTTCGGCGAGCGACGAGAGATATTCAAACTGCTCATCGGGCCTGTCGCAAAGACCTTTGGTAACAAAGACGAGACCCGAAACACCCTGCTGCTCGAGAGCCTTGATTTCTTCAACCTCATCGGAATGAGAGGCCTCGAGATTCGCCGTGGCAAACACGGGAACTCCGCCGGAATTCTTAACGGCGAGGGAGGCGCATTTGATTCTCTCTTCTCTTGTGAGAGCGGTCATCTCGCTCGAACCGCAGACTGCAAAGAGATGCTGCGGCCTGAACGAGGCCTGCCAGGCCACGTATTCCTCATAGGTTTTGTAGTCAATCGAAAGATCTTCGTTAAACGGGGTGAGCAATAAAGTATATACACCCGCGAATTGATTATACTGCATTTGACTGCCTTCTTTTTTGAGATAACATCCCATTATTAAAAGCATTATACAACATATTTATAAAAAAATCAACCACAATATATTGCGTAAAGAAAAGAGAAAGGCCCGCAGGGATTCAAAGAAAGCCTGCGGACCGGTATTGATTATCCGGGCCGTTTACTGAACGACGGGAATCTGCGGGAAGAGTCTTGTGATGAACGAAAGAAGAACGGTGAAGAAATTCTTTCTGATCTTGACGGTCTCGGTATCCATGATGAAGTTGCCGTCCTTGTTGTGAAGAACGTTGTTGTTTTCGTCAATGACCTTGACCTCGATTATGGTTTCCTCTTTGAGTCTTTCGGTAGTGAAGGTTGATGTATCCTTGCCCTTCTCGCCGACCTGCTTCTCAACGCCGTCAACATACCATACTATTCTCGCGTTGTTGGGGAAATACTCTGTTGTGGCGGTGAGCTTGAGGGAGCCGTAGTAGCGAAGAGACCTGGTCTTGTCGTCCTTGTTGTTTCTGATCATGATTCTGCCGTGGGCAACGGCGGGGTCGATTCTTTCGACGTAGCGTGAATCTTCGACAGCGCCGCAGAGCTTACACTTGTGGTCCTCTCTGCCTTCGGTATCTCTTGTCGGCTCGAGAACTCTGACCCACTCAAACTGATGGTCGCATATCTTCATACGCATTGCGGGACGGATTCCGCCGCAGCTGAAATCGACATCGCTGTTATCGGCGACTGCGCCGAAATCGGAAACATAGTAAGCGCCGACCGAAGCCTCGCCGGTATCTCCTCTCGGAGTGCGGAGTCTCCAGTACGGGAAGCCCTTGTGGCCCTCATCTTCGGAATTCCAGAGGCCCTGGCACTTGGAGTAATCGGAGCCTTTTGTGATAATTGAATTTGTGTTTGCAAGAAGCTGACCGTAGCAGTTCATCTCGTCAACGGAGAGAAGGAACATCTTATCTCTGATGGGCGCAAAAATCTCTTTGTTGACAAGTTCGTTATAATTATTCTCTTCGTAAAGGCTGACCTTGATTCTCTCGATTTCCTTCTGGGTCGGGAAAGCGGTGGTATAGAAATCATTGAGGAGCCATGTTCTTACAGAGCTTGTTTCATAATCATTGGCGAGCGTCTTGTTCGCTTTGTCGCCGAAATAGAGAATCTTGTGATCCTTATCTCTGAAGCGGACATTCTCCGCTTTTCTGACGAAGTCATTATAGGGCTGAGCGTCGATAACCGTATCGGTCACGACAAGTCCCGTAGTGACATCGAGTATTCTCCATCTGATGGGGTCAAATCTGAAGTAATAAACCTTGCCGGCCTCGTAGCCGTTCTTCTTCTGATATGTTCTCTCATATCCGTCGTTTGCAAGGTAACCGACAAAGCTGGGACGGTAGCAGTCAAATTTAACAGCGCGGTATTTAACGCCGTCAACCGTCAGGTCGGCATACTTCATATAGCTGTCTTTCTTCATCTTGCCGTCTCTCCAGCTGTCCTGGGAAACGCTTGAACTGGTATCATAGTTATACGAAATCCAGTTTTTGGTCTCTTTGTCAAGCTTTGCAAGGACAGCCTTGTCGGTGACCTCGCTCTGCGGATAAGAGCCGATCTCGATGGTATCGCCGGATGTCTTTACGGCAGCGGCCGACGCGCCGATGCCGAATGAGGCGAATGTGCTCAGAACCATTATAAGGCAAAGAACAACAGAAAGCGCGCTTTTGAATGTCTTTTTCATAAAATCCCTCCTGATATTTTGCGCATTTAACCCCGGGAGATACGGCTGAGCCGCTATGCAGACTCCCCGGCTCTTGCGCATGGGATATTATTTTAATACAAACAGATAAATAATGCAAGACTATGGCAAAAAAATGTGAACAAAATTTTAACGGCAATTTTGTGCAACATTGAAAAGAAACAAAAAATCCGCGGAATCCGGAAGAATCCCGCGGAGAAGCTGTTTTTAAGTTTTTTGCTCAGCCGGCAACCCGCTCAGACGTCAAGCCCCTTCTCATCAAAGAGGAACGCGCTGTTGAGAACAAGGTCAACTCCCGCCTCAATGGTCTTGAGGTCCATATTGTCGGCGGTGTCAAGGCGCGTATGATAGTAGCGGGCGGGAGCGGGATCCATGGCGGCGAAGCAGGCGGCTTTGATACCGGCCTGTGTGACAGCCGCGGCATCGGATGAGCCGAAGAAAACGCTGCCGTAGGGAAGGTCGAGACCGCAGAGTTTTCCCGCTTCATACATCAGCTTCGAAACCTCTTCGCTGTTGTGGACGGTGCCGGTCATATCCCTGTGATATATCGTCATGAAGTCATAGTCCCTGACAGTATCAAGGCCGAAGAATATTGTCTCAACATCCTTTTCGGCTTTGAATTCATCGGCGTGAGCCTTGCAGAAGGCTTTCGCGCCTCTGAGACCCGCCTCCTCGGAGCCGGTGCAGAGCACCATAACCTCGGTGTTTTCGAATCTTATATCGTGATCCTGCATGAATCTGGGAACCGCCATCGAGATAAGGCAGCCCGTGAGATTGTCGTTTGCGCCGTCAACGATTCTCTTCTTGTTATAGAAGAGAAGGCACCAGAGGAATATGGGCACAAGGCATATATTGACTATCGAAAGAATCCAGATAAGTCTGCTCTGATCGGCCGCGGCGCCGCGGGCAATCAGGACAAGGGCGATTATGTTTGCGACAAGGGTGAAGAGCGCACCGCCGAGACCCAGGACGATTGAGGGAAGCATAAGCTTCGGGCCGCCCCAGTAGGTGAATCTCCACTCGGGGGCTGAATCGGCGTGACCGCTGAATATGATTCTTCTTTTCACTTCGCCCGTCGGCTTTCTCACGGCAACGACATTGTGTGAGGTGGCCTTTTTCATAAACGGGTCAAGCGCCTGCTTATAGAAGAGGAACTCGGTTATAACAAAGAAAAACGCGATAACGACAAGCGCGACGGCGGCGGCTGTGAAATACAGCGCAAACGCCGGCAGAAAATGCGTCAGGAAGAGCAGCGCGGCGGCGGCTGTTGTCAGCACAACGGTAAGCTGCACCCAGCTCATGAACGCCCAGGGCGCGAGTCTGAAATCCTCAATCTTTACCTCGTCGCAGGTCGTTTCGAGCTCCGCGGCCATCCACTTCTGAGCCTCAAGCTCCTTCTCGCTTCCGGCGCAGCGGGGGCCTATTTCCTTGCATATTTTTTTGATGTTTCTGAGAACGTAGTTTGAATACATTCTTCTCTCGGACGCGTAGTTTTTAACGCTTTCGCTTGCTTTCATTTCTGTCACTCCATTCGGATTATATCGTCGGTAAACCGCTTGTTATTTAAAAACAAAAGTCAGGGGGTCTTGTGAAGATACTCCTCGAGGCAGAGACCGCTCGCCTTGATTCTTTTTGCGTTCTCAACGCCTACATATCTCCAGTGCCAGGGCTCGTAAATGATTTCGGTGATATGCTCCTTATCCTTGGGATATCTGAGGATAAAGCCGTAATCCTGCGCGTGCTCCTTGAGCCAGGCGAAGGCCTTTGTATTCTCAAAGCTCTGCTCGAGGGATATTATATCCATCGCGAGGCCGGCATTGTGTTCGCTTGTGCCGGGAGGAAGAATAATCCTCGCCGCTGCCTGAGTGGCGGCAACCTTGTTGTAGCCCTGATTCATATAAACCCCTATCTTGCGCTCGAAGTTGGTCTTCTGAAGCTCATAGGAGCGGTAGCCTGAAACGGTCGTGAGATAGATTCCGTCCTTGGCGGCCGCCTGATACATTTCGTTGTAATGGGGGGCTACCCTGTAATCGAGCTTCTTGCTGTTTGTGTCGCCCTTGACAGCGTATTCAAGGCGCGGAACATAATCCTTGCGGATGATATAATGCCTGTTGACAAGCACCATCTGCCAGTTGCTGTCGGTTATCTCTATGTATTCCGGGTTGAAGCCGGCGTAGGAGTATTCATAACTGCCCTGCTTGGCCGTCGTTTCTGCGGGCTTTGTCGAAGGGGCTGTGGTTGAAGGGGCGGCGGTCGAAGGCGCCGCCGTTGTTGTCTGCGCGGCTGTCTGCGCGGCGGTTGTGCTCTCGCGGTCCTTCCTGCCGAAGAGGCCGGATTTTTCTTTTGTCATTTCCGGCGCGGCCGAAGTCTGAGACAGCACCGTTTTTGTCGCGGCGGATATATCCGAAATCCTCTCAGTCACTTCCGATGTGAATTCGCTTATGAGAGTCGTGAGAGTTTCATCCCCGCTCCCGGTAACATCGGTTTCCGTGATTCCGAATTCCTCTGAAACGCCCGTGTTGTCATAACCCGCTGTGTTTCCCGACACCCCGGAATCCACCTGCCCGGTGAGAACGGGTGAATTGGTTTTTGCCGTGTGAATAACGGCATATACGAGCAGCGCAGCCGCCAGAAGCGTAACCGCGCATATTCCGATTGCTTTTTTCATAGTTTTACCTCTTGCCTGAGTCTCCCCTGCCCTCAACGACATCCCTGCCGGTGAGAACGGCGAGCACTGTTCTGAACATTATCGCTATATCGCCCGCGAAGGTGTGATTCTCAACATACTCGCGGTCAAACTCCGCCTTCTCTTCGTCCGTAAGATTGTCTCTGCCGTTAATCTGCGCGAGCCCCGTCATCCCGGGCCTTACGGAATACACGTTGTATTTTGCCCTGAGCTCCCTGATTTCTTTCTCCTCGGGGATGAGAGGTCTCGGACCCACAAAGCTCATCCTGCCCTGAAGGATATTTATCAGCTGAGGCAGCTCGTCAAGGCTGGTCTTGCGCAGGAATCTGCCGCTGCGGGTTATACGCTCGCCCGATTCGCTCAGACTGCCGCTGGCAACATTGCGCGTGCCGTTTCTCATTGTGCGGAATTTATAGATATAAAAAAGTTCGTTGTTTCTGCCGACTCTGTGCTGCCTGAATATCACGGGCAGGCCGTCATCGGCAATTATGACAATTCCGATTATCAGAAATACGGGAGATAGCAGAATCAGCATTATCAGGCTGACTGCAATATCAAATAACCGTTTCATAGACACCTCATCAATCAAAGGAAATGATGCCTGCGGGCTGAATTACTGCGCTGTCCCCTTCAGTGATTCCATCTTGAGATACGCGTTTATGAAGCCGTCTATATCTCCATCCATAACCGCCTGGATATTGCCCATTTCAAAGCCGGTGCGGTGGTCCTTGGCGAGGGTGTAGGGCATAAATACATAGGAGCGTATCTGGCTGCCCCAGGCAATCTCACGCTGCTCGCCCTTGATATCGCCGATTTTGTCGAGATGCTCTCTCTCCTTTATCTCAATGAGCTTTGAGCGGAGCATCTTCATGGCGACCTCGCGGTTCTGATGCTGGCTTCTCTCAACCTGGCAAGCGCAGACGATACCCGTGGGAATATGGGTGATTCTGACGGCAGAGGAGGTCTTGTTGACCTTCTGACCGCCCGCGCCGGATGAGCGGTAATAGTCTATTTTGAGGTCGTCCGGATTGATTTCAACCTCGACGGTGTCGTCTATTTCGGGCATAACCTCAAGAGAGGCGAAGGAGGTGTGCCTTCTGCCGGAAGCGTCAAAAGGAGAAATCCTGACAAGGCGGTGAACACCCATCTCGCCCTTCAGATATCCGTAGGCGTTCTCTCCCTCAATTCTGAGAACGGCGGATTTGAGACCCGCCTCGTCGCCGTCAAGGAAGTCTATCATACTCACGCTGAAGCCGTGCTTCTCCGCCCAGTGCTGATACATACGAACGAGCATCTGATTCCAGTCCTGCGCTTCGGTCCCGCCGGCGCCTGCGTGGAAGGTGAGAATGGCGGGGCTGTTGTCGTATTCGCCCGAGAGAAGCGTGCTGAGCGTCATCTCATCAAGCTTTCCGACAAAGGCGTCAACCGACTCCTTGCACTCGTCAAACATATCGGGGTCCTCGGCCTCGTCGGCGAGCTCAATAAGAACGAGCGCGTCGTCATACTGACCGCACAGGCCTTCGTACGCCTTGATTTTATTTTTGAGTTTGGTTATTCTCTGCTGAATCTTCTGGGAATTCTCAACGTCATTCCAGAAGCCCTCGGCCTCGGTCTGCTTCTCGAGCCCGGAAACCTCCGAATTCATCTGCTCAATGCCCAGCGCTTCGCCGAGCTGTTTGAGTTTATCCGAATAATCAAGCAGCGAGAGTCTCAGTTCCTCATACTGTAACATATATGCAAGTGTTCCTTTCTCGAAAACATTATCGGTTAATTATACTCCTTTTAAGCTAAATTGTAAAGATATTTTAAATAAAAAAGGAAACGCGATGAACGCGTTTCCCTGAGATTACAGAATCAGGAACCAGAGGAATCCCATAGCCATCATTCCGGCCAGCGCGAGGAGAATGCCCATGAACATACTGAAATTCAGGAACATCACGGTACCCGCCGCCGCCTTGATGGGCATTGTATTCTCGGCCTCGGAATTATTCTGCCAGACATAGTTTACATCCGAGCCCTCGAGCTTGAAGCAGTCAAGGCCGATTTCTTCATCGTCATAAACTCTCTTGAAGCCGCATTCCACGAATGCCTGAGAAAACGCCTCGGCCATTTCTGGAGACTTGAAGGTTATGGTGCCGGTCTGACGCAGCTCCGTCGCGGGCTCCTGCTTCCTGAGGTGTCCCCTCTTGAAGCCGGTGCTCCACCAGGTTTTTTCATAAGGGGTGGAGAGGCTCTCTATGTAATTGCCGTCGCCGTACTCGTCGTGATACATTGTGGTCTGAATCTTCAGCCAGTCTTTCTTGGCGGCGCAGTCATAGTGAGTTGAATAACTGTCCTCCAGACCGTCGTGCTCCCTGGTGTAAACTCCCACCTCGGAGCCGTAGAAGACAAGGCCGTACTGGCCTTTCCAGAACTGGATAAGCCAATCCTTATTCTCATACGTGAAATGCACTCTCGCATAGTCATACTCGAGCAGTACATACGGGGCGGCAAGGTCATAAATCCTTGTGTATCCGAAGCCCTTCTGCCAGGAATTCGGGCTGTCGCAGTAGTAGTAATCCCCGTCGCTTCTGTATTTGTAGCCGAGAATCGCGTTATCCTCAAGATAGCTGTGGACCGGTCCGGTCAGGGTGTTTTTTGCCTCGACGGACCCGGCAAAAACCATCGGCGCAAAGCCGAGCACCGCAATCGCCGCAAGAAGCAGCGCTGTCGCTTTCTTTAAAAACTCCTTCATTTCAATCCTCCGGTTGCGTATTTTTATCTGCCGTATCAATATAACATACAGCCCGGGGTTTTTCAACACATTTATTCAAATCCTGCATTTTATCGGAAATGTAATTCCGCCGGAATAATTGACTCGCGGTATAATCAATGTTATAATTCTTTCGGTTTTTCACGGAAGGAGTGAAAAGATGAGGTATATAAAGCTTCAGAAGGAGAAGGCGCCCGTTCTCAAAAACACCCTGTGGGCCTTCAGGCTTATCTGGAAAATCGACAAAAAACTGCCGCTGAGCGCAATGCTCTCGCAATTCACAAGATGGTTTTTCAGTATGTATATAAAAAACATACTGTTTCTCAAAACGCTGCTCTCGGTCATTGATGGGAAAGGCGGCTTCCGTCTTTATATGGAATATCTGCTGATTTTCCTTGCCGTCTCCCTTATAAGCAATACTCTTTCCTGGTACGGGAACTATGTGATGAACTGCTCGGTCAAGGTGGTTCTCAAGAAGCTGAATAACCTTGTCTTCAAAAAAGCTTACACGCTCGATGTCGCCTGCTATGAGGACCCGAAATTCTACGATAAATATCAGCGCGCCTCCGATATAATGGAGAGAGGCTATTTCGCGGTCCTGTGCAGTGAAGCGGCGGCTCTCTTCGGAGTCGTGACGGCGATGATTCTCGTTGTGCTTACCATTGTGCAGATAAACCCGCTCTATCTTCTGTTCACGCTGCCCTCCGCGGCGGTCTTTGCAATAGAGCTCGCAAAGAGCAGAAAGCTGTATAAGCGCGACCTCGAAAAGACCGGCAACGAGAGAATCAAGGCATACATAAAGCGTACCATGTTCCTTCGCGAATACTCAAAGGATATGCGCACCTCGAATATCTTTCTGGTGATGATGCAGAGATTCGAGAATTCGGTCAGGGCAAATATCGCGATTCTCAAAAAATACGGTCCCCGTCTCTTCCTTTACAGCATATCAAGCGCGTTTCTCTCCGAATTCCTTCCGACAGTCGGCACATACGCCTTCGCCGCGAGCAGATTCATTTATACCGACACGATGACAATATCCGCGTTTTCCGTGGTAATAAGCTCAATCAACTCGGTAAACAGCGCCGCGAACTCTCTCGTATTGTCTTTCACAAACATTTCGGAGCTCGCTCTGTATTTCAGCAATCTGAAGGAGTTCTTTGAATATGAGCCGGATGTGAATCCCGGAAAAGAGACTCCGGGCGAATTTGAATCTCTTGAATTCAGAAATGTCTCATACCGCTATCTCGGAGCCGAACACTATTCTCTGAAAAATGTCTCCTTCACTCTCTCAAAGGGCGAGAAACTCGCG
>CACZTQ010000163.1 GCA_902784155.1 Oscillospiraceae bacterium | reverse complement strand
CTTGAAAAGAATGAAATCGCGTCAATTCCGTAGGTCAGACCCGAGAGCGGAATGAAAATCAGAGCCAGCAGAGTTGAAATCATACTGTTTAAAATGGAAATTAAATTGCCCATAAGTCCTCCGTAGTATTAAGACCCGAAAAAACTTAAAATATATTTTAACAGGGATTATATATAAAATCAAGTGTTTTATATAAGATAATGGAATCAAAACCGCATTTTAAACCGGCGTTTTTGTCCCTTTGCTTGACTTGAATTACGAGCGGGATTATAATAAACGCCGAAGGGAGTGACTGAAGTGAAAAAGATAACCGCAGCGGCGGCCGCGCTGATTCTGATATTTACGCTTTCATTCGGCGTGTATTCC
Organism: Oscillospiraceae bacterium; assembly: GCA_902784155.1. Taxonomy (GTDB): domain Bacteria; phylum Bacillota; class Clostridia; order Oscillospirales; family Acutalibacteraceae; genus CAG-177. The sequence continues at coordinate 5,129 of CACZTQ010000163.1, read as the reverse complement.
GCCGGCACCGATAAAGAGCTGAAATTCAGCGACGGTAAGTTTAAAATCCTTGTTCTCTCCGATACGCAGGATGACCATCATCCCGCTCCGGATATGCTCAATCTCGTTAAGAAATCCATTGAGGAAACAAATCCCGATCTGATTGTTTTCACCGGCGACCTTGTCGAAGACAGCAGGATAGGAGATATAGGAACCGATGACGAGCCTTTAAGAGAAGGCGTTGCCGTTAATACCGCCAAGGGACTCGACAAAGAAAAGACCGCGGCGAATGTTAAGGCCGCGTCGAAGGCGGTGCTCGATATATTTGAGGCGTCGGGCGTTCCGTTTGCCGTAGTTCAGGGAAACAACGACTATAAGGTCGATTTTTCAAATGACGAGTGGCTCTCGCTCTATTCGCAATATAAGGGCTCTCTCGCTTTTGATGAGAGCGATGATTCCGAGGGCAGGATTGATTATCACCTTGAAATCAAAGGAAGCGACGGCAAAGCGAAATTCAATCTCTGGATTATGGACACCGGCAGACACGGGCTCAATGACGACCAGGTTGACTGGTATAAGAAGAAATCATCTGAGATAACGGAGAATAACTCCGGCGAGCCCGTTCCCGCAATCGTCTTCCAGCATATACAGGCGGATGACATCGGCAATCTTTTCATGGAGTGCTCGCCGTTTGACGACGGGGCGCGGGCAAAGGGCCTGAAGTTTTACCGCCTCGATCCCGAAAGGGCGGCGGGATATAATTTCTTCGCCTATCAGCCCTGTGAGCCTACTTACGAATTCAGGGCGTGGAAAGAGCAGGGAGACGTTGTCGGCGCCTACTTCGGCCACCAGCATATCGAAGGCTTCACCGGAGTTTATGACGGGATAGAAATGGGCTTCAACTACGGCGCGGAGTTTGCAAAAACCGGGCCATACGGTTACCGCCTGATTACTCTTGACGAGAGCAATCCTTCCGTTTATGAAAATGAAATGTTCACATACGAAGGCAGCGTAAAGATGGGCGACGCGCGCTTTGAGAAGCAGGTTGACACGCCTTATAAAGACCTCGGAGAGATGAAGTATATACTCGGAATCGGCAATTTTGTGTGGAGCATGATTACCGTAATTATCAGTCTGTTTAATTAGTTTTATAAAAAAGAATAATTGACATTCCACCCTTGATATTTTATAATTAAGGGTGGAATAATTTTTAAGGAGAGATAAGGATGAATAACGTTAAAGATCTTTATGACCTCTGGCTCAAAGGAACGGAATCCGACGTGGAGCTTCACGCCGAGCTTGAGGCGATTTCGGATAATGATGACGAGATTCTCGACAGATTTTACAGGAATCTCGAATTCGGTACCGCGGGACTTCGCGGAGTTCTCGGCGCCGGAACCAACCGTATGAATGTATTCACCGTCGGTCAGGCGACGCAGGGACTTGCCGATTATCTTAATTCAAAAGGCGCGGGCAGCTCTGTTGTTATCGGCTATGATTCGAGAATCAAGTCGGATGTTTTTGCAAAGCTCAGCGCGGAAATACTTGCCGCAAACGGTATCAAAGTGTATTTCTACCGCGAGATAGAGCCGACTCCCTTTGTCTCTTTTGCCGTTATGCGTCTCGGATGCGACAGCGGTATTGTCATAACCGCGAGCCACAATCCTTCAAAATACAACGGCTATAAATGCTATGATCCGCGCGGGTATCAGATGACCGAGGAAGCTGCCGCCGAGACTCTTTCATACATTCAGAAAACCGATATTTTCACCGGCATCAAAAAGACGGATTTTGATTCCGCCCTGAGCGCCGGAATGATTGAATATGTTCCCGGGAGCGTTCTTGAGGAGTTTTACGCCGAATGTCTGTCAAGGCCGATTCATCCGGAGCTCGCCGCTTCGAGCGATGTAAAGATTATCTATTCTCCTCTTAACGGAACAGGCAATATTCCCGTACGCACGGTGCTCGGAAGAGCGGGCTACAGGAATGTAAAAGTCGTAAAAGAGCAGGAAATGCCAGACGGCAATTTCCCGACCTGCCCCTATCCCAACCCCGAAATCAAGCAGGTCTTTGAGTGCGCTCTTGAAATGACAAAGGATTTCAGGGCCGATTTGCTTCTCGCCACCGACCCCGACTGCGACAGAGTAGGCACCGCCGTTCTTACGGGCGATGAATATAAACTCCTCAGCGGAAACGACATCGGCGCTCTGCTTGTAAACTATATCCTTTCTCAGAGGAAGGCGCTCGGAACTCTTCCCGAAAACCCCGTAATCGTAAAATCCTTTGTTTCCACAAAACTTGTTGACAGAATCTGCGAAAAGTATAACGCGAAGCTTGTCGATGTTCTTACGGGATTCAAATATATCGGCGAGGTTATCTGCAATCTCGGCGCTGAAGGCAGAATCGACGATTTTGTTATGGGCTTTGAAGAGAGCTACGGCTATCTTATCGGCACTCACGCGAGAGATAAGGATGCCGTTGCAGCTTCGCTAATGATATGCGAAATGACCGCTTATTATAAATCGGTCGGCAAGACTCTCTATGATGTTCTTCAGGAGCTCTATTCTGAATTCGGATTCTACTGCAACAAGCTTCTCAACTTCGTCTTTGAGGGAGCGGACGGTATGGCTGCCATGGCCGATATCATGAAGAATAACGCCGCGAATCCTCCCGAATCAATCGCGGATTTAAAGGTGCTTAAACGCTACGATTACAATTCTGGCGTTTGCGTTGACTGTGTCAGCGGAGAGGAATCTGAAATAACGCTTCCCAGAAGCAATGTGCTCGCTTATGAGCTGCCCGGAGGGAATTTTGTCATTATGCGTCCTTCAGGAACAGAACCCAAGATAAAGATTTATATTACCGGCATCGGTGAGAATTATGAAAAAGCCGATGAGGTATCGGACAGAATCGGAGAAGCGATGAAGACGCTGCTCGGAAAGTAAAGAGGTAACTGAACTGTGAAAAAAAGAGGTTTCGCTGTCAGAGTAATCGCAATCGTTCTCTGCGCTCTTATGGTGCTCAGCGTGTTTGCGATAGGTCTGACCAGAGTATTTGCCTGCGATGACGAGTCGTATTATACCGTGCAGAGCGGCGGCACGGAATTCCCCGGCCCTGACGCCGATTGATTCCGGAGGTCTTTTTATGAAAAAGAAAATCATTATTCTCGCTTTGCTTCTCGTGATTGTATTCGGTATAATCGCCGTCGTTATATTCACGGCGCCCGCAAGGGCTGAATATACCGTCGGTAACGCCGAGATAAGCGACAGAATCGAGAGCATACGTATAAGCTGCGACAACGGTACTCTGTATGTAATGTCAACCGATAAGAATTATATCGGTCTTAAAGAAAACGATGAGGACGGCGGCAGGGTTGAGGACCCCACGCTCAAATGGGCTGTAACGGGGGATACTCTCAGAGTAGTCTGCGAATCCGGTACCGACCGCAAATATATCATCACCGTTCCTCATTCGACGGTGCTCGACGACCTTGATATCGAGGGCGACAATGCTGTGACCAACGTTACCGATACCATCGCCAGGGATATGAGTCTTCGCACGGGCGACGGCGACCTCAATGTTGAGCGCTGCAAATGCATTGACGCTTTTATAATTGAGAATATAGACGGCAAGGTGAATCTGTTCAATACCTTCTCGAGAAGGTTTGACATCAGCTCCGCTTCGTCAAAGGTCCGCCTTGTTTCCCCGACCTTCCAGAGGAAGTGCAATATCTCGACAAAAACCGGAGATATTGATATTATCGCGCCCTATGACTCAAAATTCTCAATCAGCGAATATCACGGCAAGGGCTCATTCAGCTCCGATTTTGAAAACGATAAGGAAGGCGGCAGACTGAATCTCAGGACTTCCGGCGGACATATCAGAATCGAAAACTCCGGCAATAAAGGCTCCGCCATAGCAAGCGAAGCCAACGGAAACAGCATTACCAAAGAATTTACGGCTCCCGTTACGGTGCCCGCAACGACAGCGAAGCCCACAACCAAGCCCGCAAAGACAACAAAACCCGAAAAGGCCGAGAATACGACGAAGGCCGTAAAGACAGAAGATACAACCGCGGCCGAAAAAACAACCAAAGCCGAAGAATCTTCCGGAATAAAAGAAACGAAGAAATCCGATAAAGAGACTTCGAAAGCAGCCGCTTCAACAACCGCTGCGGAAAATACGGAGAAAAAGACTGCGGACGGGGCAAAAACCACCGCCGCTTCAAAAGAAACCGTAAAGGCAACGGAAAAAACAAAGGCTGCAAAGACAACGGCGAAAGCCGGTGATTAATTATGACCGAGGTTGCAGCGGCGCTTATCCGCCGTGACGGACGTTTCCTTATCTGCAGGAGGCCTGAATACAAGGCAAGAGGCCTTCTTTGGGAATTTGTCGGCGGAAAGGTCGAAGAGGGAGAGACGGGAGAGGAAGCCCTTATTCGCGAGTGCAGGGAAGAGCTTGATATCACGGTGAAAGTCGATGACCTGTTTTTTGATGTGATTCACACTTATCCCGATATCACGGTCCATCTCTCGGTATATAACGCGCGTATTGAATTCGGCGAAATAAAGCTCCTTGAGCACGTTGACGCCCGATGGATAACTCCCGGGGAGATTCCCGACTACGAATTCTGCCCTGCCGATGAAGAGATTCTCAAAGCGATAATCGAATCGGGTATATAACTTTAAACGCCTGCCGTTAATCCGGCAGGCGCTTTTGATGTCATTTACCGCTTTTCATATTGAAGACTATTTCGGCTCCGTTAATTATGTCGCCGTGAGAAATGAAGCAGCCTTCGCTTTCTTTTCCGTTAACCGTGAGCGATTCAACATAAATGTTGTCGCTTCCCTGATTGTTGACCTTTATGCTTATTGTTTTGCCGCCGCCGAGGTTTATAACCGCAGAGCTGACGGCGGGGGAGCCGGTCCAGTATCTGTCTGTCCCCGCCACGGGATAGAATCCGAGCGCCGAAAATACGTACCAGGCGCTCAGCGTTCCGCCGTCATCGTTTCCGTCAAGCCCCTCGACGCCGGTATCAAATCTGTTTTCAAGCGTCCATCTGACCCATTTCTGCGTAAGGTCGGGCCTTCCGGCCTCGGCGAAGAGATAAGGGGTATGGATGTCGTGCTGGTTTCCTATCCAGAACCCCG
>CACZTQ010000162.1 GCA_902784155.1 Oscillospiraceae bacterium | reverse complement strand
CGAACTGAAGGTTGCAGCCGTAATCCATATAGAGCTTGTAAAAATCGTATGACTGAAGAATCATATAGTTGAACTCAAGGAAGGAGAGACCGTTTTCCATTCTCTGCTTGTAGCACTCCGCCCTGAGCATATTGTTGACCGAGAAATAGGGGCCGACCTCTCTGAGAACCTCAATATAGTTGAGGTCGAGAATCCAGTCGGCGTTGTTGACCATAATCGCCTTGCCGTCCGAGAAATCAATGAATCTCGCCATCTGCTTCCTGAAGCAGGCGATGTTGTGGTCTATGGTTTCCTTCGTGAGCACCTTGCGCATATCGCTCTTGCCCGAAGGGTCGCCTATCATACCGGTACCGCCGCCGAGCAGGGCGATGGGCTTGTTGCCCGCCATCTGAAGCCTTTTCATCAGCAGCAGCGCCATGAAATGACCCACGTGAAGCGAATCCGCCGTAGGGTCAAAACCGATATAAAATGTTGCCTTTCCGTTATTTATAAGGTCGCGTACCTTTTCCTCATCGGTAACCTGAGCGATGAGTCCTCTCGCTTTGAGTTCTTCATAAATCTGCATTGCAATCTCCGCCTCTCGGATTTATTCTGATTATTTATTTATTTTAATATAAGGGATATTGTTTGTCAAGCAGATTATACAGTATTTCAACCTTCTTATGTCAATTTTAAATAAAATCGCGTGATTTCTTAATTTTTTCTTGACTATTCTCACAAAAAATATCATAATATATTCATTAATGAAAAGAGAGGGGAATTTTATGGATTTCACAAACATTTACGAAAAGAAAACGGCTTATGCAAAGTATATGCAGAAAGAAATCGCATATATCTGCAGAAAGTTTGAAAAGAGAGAGCCCGGCACCAAGGGCGAGGAGCAGGCCTGTAATTATATGTCCGACGTGCTCAAGAGACTCGGCTGCGATTCAAAGGTTGAGTCATTCAAAGAGCATCCGAGATCATTCTTCGGCTGGATTTTCATTACAATCACCTGCGTTCTTCTCGGCATCATCCTGCTCTTTGTGGGCAACGCCGTAAAGACTCCCGTGCTTCCGCTCATAGGCGCGATTCTTATCGTATTCGGACTTGTTATCGTTCTTCTTCAGTTCGGCCTTTATAAGAAGGCAATCGATTTCCTCTTCAAAGAGAAAACCGGTCACAACGTCACCGCCTTCAAAAAGCCCACAGGCGAAGTGAAGAGAAGAATCGTATTCAACGGTCACCCCGATGCGGCCTGGGAATGGCCCGTCAACTACGCGCTCGGCGGCGTCGGATTTGAATGCCACGCCATTATCACCGCGGTTGGCGCACTTTACTACCTTGTTCTGCTTATCATCTCCGTATTCAAGGGCGGAGTCCTTGAAGGCGCTCTTCTCAAATGCGCTCTCTGGGGTCTCATCTTCGTTCCCTTCATCGCGGGTCTGTATTTCATGGTCAACTATAAGAGAATCGTTGACGGCGCAAACGACAACCTCTCCGGCTGCTACATGGGCATCGCCGTTCTCAAGGCTCTTCAGGATGAAGACATTCAGCTTGAGAATACCGAGATAGGCGTTATCCTCACCGGCTCCGAAGAAGCCGGCCTCAGAGGAGCAAAGGCCTGGTGCGAAGCTCACAAGGGCGAGTTTGACGATGTTCCCACCTTCATTTATTCCTACGATACCATCTATGATCCCAAATACCTTATGACCAACTACCGCGACCTCAACGGCACGGTCAAGGCCGACAAGGATGTTTCCGATCTCTTTATGGAATGCGCTCAGGAAATGGGCATCAAGTGCTCAAAGGGTATGGTTCCTCCTCTCGGCGGCGCGACCGACTCCGCGGCGTTCGCTCAGGCGGGCTTCAGAGCAACCGGTATCACCGGCCTCAACCACAAGCTTGAGAGCTACTATCATACCAGAAAAGACGCTCCCGACAATATGAATATCGAAGGACTCGCGGATTGCTTCGCAGTCACAATCAAGGTCCTTGAGAAATTCGATCAGGGCGCAAAACAGTAATCAAATACAAATAAAAATTCTGCCGCTCCGGTTTAACCGTGAGCGGCAGTTTTATGTCTTTTGAATTATTTATCGGTCCTGACCTTTGTCCTGATATCCTCTTTGACCTTCGCGATGAAGTCATCAAGAGTCATCTCGGTCGTCTCGCCGGTGTCGCGGCTTCTCACGCTGACAATACCGCTCTCGGCCTCTTTAGCGCCGATGATGAGCATATAGGGAGCTCTGTCAATCTGCTGAGCCTCGCGGATTTTGTAGCCGATTTTTTCGTTTCTGTCATCGAGCTGGACTCTGATATCCGCCTTTGAGACAGCTTCATAAACCTGAGTCGCGTAGTCAATAGTCTTCTCCGAAACGGGGAGCACCTTGACCTGAAGGGGAGCGAGCCATACGGGGAATTTACCCTTGGTCTCTTCGATGATATAAGCCATGAATCTGTCGAGCGAGCCTAGTATCGCGCGGTGAAGCACGACGGGTGTTTTTTCGCTCTGGTCGCTGTCGATATATTTGAGGTCAAACTTCATCGGCAGGCAGAAGTCAAGCTGGCAGGTGGAGAGGGTGTATTCGGCGCCGACGGCGGGCTTTACGTTGACGTCAAGCTTCGGGCCGTAGAATGCGGCTTCGCCGATTTCCTCCGTGAAATCAAGACCGAGCTCGTTCATAACGTCGCGCAGTGCGCTCTCGGCTTTATCCCACATCTCGTCATCCTGATGATATTTGACCTTGTCCTCGGGGTCGCGCAGCGAAAGAACGCAGCGGTAGTCGGTGATGCCGAAATCATTATAGACCTCGCGGATGAGCGCCACAACCTTGGCGACCTCGTCCTTAATCTGCTCGGGTGTTACGAAAAGGTGCGCGTCATTCTGGCAGAAGTGACGGCCTCTCTCGATTCCCTTGAGGGTGCCCGAGGATTCGAATCTGAAATCGTGGGCGATTTCGCCTATTCTTATGGGAAGTTCCTTGTATGAGTGGGGCTTGTTAGCGTAAATCATCATATGATGGGGGCAGTTCATCGGGCGGAGAACGAAGCTCTCTCCCTCAACCTCCATCGGGGGGAACATATTCTCTTTGTAATGATCCCAGTGGCCGGAGGTCTTGTAGAGCTGTACCGTGCCGACGCAGGGAGTCATAACGTGATGATAGCCGAGCTTGCGCTCTTTTTCTTTGATATAATTCTCGAGCTCCTGCCATACGGTGTAGCCTTTTGAAAGGAACATCGGAAGACCGCGTCCGACAAGGTCGTCCGTCATGAACAGACCCATTTCCTTGCCTATCTTGCGGTGGTCGCGCTGCTTTGCTTCCTCAACCTGCTTTTCGTATTCGGCAAGCTCCTCCTGAGTCTGGAAGGCAACGCCGTTGATACGGGTGAGCATCTTGTTATTCGCGTCGTTTTTCCAGTATGCGCCGGACTGCTGCGTAATCTTGAAGGCCTTGAGCGCCTTTGTATAGCAGACGTGAGGGCCGACGCACATATCGATATAGTCGCCCTGCTGATAGAAGCTGATTACCGCGTCCTCGTCAAGGTCGCCGATATGCTCCTCTTTATATTTGGCTCCGCGCTCGTGCATAAGCTTTACCGCTTCATCCCTGGGGAGGATGAAAGGCTTGACGGGGATATTCTCTTTGACTATCTTTTTCATTTCTTTTTCGATAGCCGCGAGGTCCTCGTCTGTGAGCTTGCGGTCGCCTAAATCAACATCATAATAGAAGCCCTTCTCTGTCGCGGGGCCGTAAGCGAAATCGGCATCGGGCCAGAGTCTCTGAATTGCCTGAGCCATACAGTGCGCGGTGGAGTGGCGCAGTACGTGCTGCACTTCTTCCTCGGGGCATTCTCCGACTGTTCCGTCTCTGTAAATAATCTTCATATTGTGTTTCCGTTCCTTGCCCGGACCGCCCTGACGGCAGTTCCGTAAATTTAGAAATAATTATATAATCTTATTTGGAAAAAGTCAATAATTTGTTGCGCCCCGCGCTCAGTCTCCGAAATACTGCGGCAGATACTCTTTATGCGCCCGCTTCATCTCGTTGAAGCAGTTATACGCCTTTTCCCAGTCGCCGACCAGCGGATGCAGGAGCAGAGCGTTGAGAGCGGTTTCGTCCGAGCCGGTGATTCCCGCCTGCACGGTGAGATTCTCATAATCCTTTACCGTGCGCATAAGGCCGATGATATGCCTGTTTGTAACCTCGCCTACGGGCACGGGCTTCGCGCCGTCTTTCCCGATTCTCGCCGCGACCTCGATAACATCGTCGGGCTTCAGGAAGGGGAGAGTGTCGCCGTTTTTTATATTCACGACCTGTATATCGTCAAGGTCGTTTGCTATGGCGTCAACGAGATTCACGGCGACGAGCGAATACTTGTGGCCGCCGCGCTTGTCGAGCAGGGCGGGCTTCACATAGAGCCCCTCGTCGGAATACATTTCAAGCAGCTGCTCCTCGATTTCCATACATTCCTCGGCTCTGCATTTGTCGCCCGCGAGCTGATGGTCGAGCTTTGCCTGCCTGCAGTAATAATACTGAAGATATGACGAGGGTATCGCGTGGATTGATTTAAGGCAGTCTATCGAGAAGCCGTCGTCTTTGATATTCGCCATAACGGTCGGGGTGAATCCCTCGCCGATGAGCTTGTCTATGAGCTCTTCGCCGTTTTTGCGCACGCTCGTCATCCAGCTCAGGTGATTGAGGCCGACATAGGTGTATTCCATATCCTCGCCGACATCCTCTTTGATATCGTCAATCATATCAATGGGAACATTGCACAGGCCTATGCACTTGACATTGGTATTATTCAGTACGAATTCGGTGATAATGCCGGAGGGGTTTGTGAAATTGATAAGCCACGCGTCGGGGCAGATTGCTTCAATCCTGTCGCAGATATGCTTCATAACGGGGATTGTCCTCTGTGCCTTGAAGAAGCCGCCGATACCCGTTGTTTCCTGACCGATGAGGCCGTATTTATTCGGGATTGTCTCATCGAGATATCTTGCGGGGAGCTTGCCGACCCTTATCTGAGTTATGACAAAATCAGCTCCCTGAAGAGCGAGGTCGAGGTCGTCCGTGAGAAGGGTTTCGCATTCGATTCCGGCGGCCTTGAGCATACGCAGGCAGAGGTTGCCCACGATTGTCCTCTTTCGCTCGTCGATATCCATAAAGCATATCTTTTTGATTTTGAGAGACTCCTGCCTTTTGAGGAATCCGTCGATGAGTTCGGGGCAGTAGGTGCTGCCCGAGCCGATTACCGTTACATTGATTTCTTTCATTTTACCATCTCCGATTTATCAGCAGTATTCCTGCATTATCCAGTTTATACATCCCGTTACGGGTTTAGCCGTGAGCTTTATGAATTTAAGCTTTCTGCCGCTGTATTCGCGCGCTTTTTTTCCGAGCGCGTCGAGATACGGGGCGTTGTCGAGCTTGACGTTGATTG
>CACZTQ010000161.1 GCA_902784155.1 Oscillospiraceae bacterium | reverse complement strand
GGTGGCAGGCTGAAAACGGCGAATACTTCCTCTTTGTCCCCTCTTACTGGGACGCGAAGGCTCTCAGAATCTTCACGGACGGCAAGGATGTGAAGGCGGGCAAAAACACAATCACAAACGGCGAAATCTATGACCTCGGGGAATCGGGAACAATAAAGGCCGACGGTAAGGATTATAAATACAACGTCGTCGCCTCCTCGGGTGTGGGCACCGTTTTCATCACCACCGAGAGCGGCTCGCTTGACGCGATTCACGCTGACAAATCCCACTCCGAAGCGGGCAAAATCTTTATCTATAACGAGAAGGGCAAATCCCAGACTCTCGACGATGACAAAAACGAGGATAACAAGCTCTCGACCATCAAGGGCAGAGGCAACGCCACCTGGCAGAACGCGAAGAAGCCCTACAATATAAAGCTCAAGAATAAGTATAAACTCTTCGGAATGCAGAAGAGCAAGAAATGGAGCCTCATAGCGAATTACGAGGATTCAACCACTATGAGAAACGCCGTTGCCTACGGCGCCGCGGCCGATGCAGGTATGCCCTACTCCCCCGAATACGCTCCCGTTGACCTCTACATAAACGGCAGCTATCTCGGCGCATACATCCTCACAAGCAGGATTGAAGCGGATTCAAAGAGGATAGACGTTGAGAATCTCGACGACATCAATGAAGAAATCTGCCTTGACAAATACGGCGAGGATTTCGATATGGATACGCTCACTCACGGCGGCACCTACGGTCTCTACTCCGGTCTTCTTGAAGGAACATATAAATATATGAATATCCCCGAAAGCGAAAAGAGCACCGCGAAGGGCGGCTACATACTCGAGATGGAGCTCGCCAACAGATATTATGACGAGCTCAGCGGATTCGTCACGACAGACAGCCAGCCCATAACGATGAAAGAGCCCGAATACGCCTCAAAAGAGCAGATGGAATTCATAAGCGATTACTATCAGAGATTTGAGGACGCCGTTAAGAGCGAGAGCGGCAAAAACGAAAAGGGCGAGAAATACACGGACCTCGCCGACCTTGAATCACTCGCGAAATACTACGCTCTTAGCGAATGGTACGGAAACCTTGACTCGGGCCTCACCAGCACATATTTCTATCTCGACTCCTCAAAGGACGGCATTCTCTACGCCGGCCCCGTATGGGATTATGATATGGCCTTCGGCAACTTCGGCGAGGGAAGATTCGGCATCGACTACACAAATCCCGAAGAGCTGATGGTCCGCTTCAACAGGCAATACAGAAACACCGTATTCGGCAAGCAGGATATTTATGAGAATCCCACCGTCTTCAACCGCCTGTGTCAGAAGAAGGAATTCATCGACGCCGTCAAAGAATACTGGGATTCGGATATTTTTGAGGCGGTAACCGCCTGGTCGGGCGAAAGCTTTGACTCTTACAGAGACGCCGTGAGGGATTCGGCGATTATGGACCACATCCGCTGGAATATCTACCGCACCGCAGACAAGGCGAAGATTGCCGAAAGATTTGACAAGGACGCCGCGTCGCTCAAGGAATTCATCACAAAGAGAACCGCGTTCCTCAATTCGGAAATCGGCAAGACCGTTGAGAATCCCCACACGACGGGATTCCTCGCCTCGCTCGGCAAAAAGATTCTCAAGGGCGCGAACGACCTCTTTGAGAAGCTCGTGACGGTATTCGGCCTTGAAAATACGACAACAGGATTCACTCTTTAAATTATTCTTTAAAAACTTCTTTTTCTAAAGCATACCCGCAGACTTCAATAAAGTCTGCGGGCTTTTTCGTCTCTCCGATTTTCGTAAGCGGCGTTAAAAGTCCGTTTTAACGCCCTCACTCCGGGGTATTATGAAAATGAAAGGAGGCGGATAATATGAGCGGGAATATAAAACTTTTCGAATACTGCCTTAAATATGACAGCGGAGAAACGAGCGAAACTTTTGAGTGGGACGAGGAGCTTGACGGCGACGAGCTTGAAGCTTATGATGAATTCGTGGCAGACTCGCGCTCCATCGACGAATCGCCTCTGCTCGGCAAGGTTATCGAGAGAGTCGCGCGCGAGATTCTCAGCGGCAACCTCGACGACTTCATCCTGTGCGACTGCGGCTATGAGCTTTGCGTGACAATCCCGGGCGGCGCCGCAGGATAATAATACGCCCCGCGGGGCAAAAGAAAACGGCCCATCAATTAAGATGAGCCGTTGTGGTGATCCACCGGGGACTCGAACCCCGGACACCTTGATTAAAAGTCAAGTGCTCTACCGCCTGAGCTAGTGGATCATATATAGTTT
>CACZTQ010000160.1 GCA_902784155.1 Oscillospiraceae bacterium | reverse complement strand
CGCGGCTTCTTCGCGAAGCTGATTGATTTCTTCAGAAAACTGTTCTCAAAGCTGTTTGCCCTTGCGGCGTAATATTATAAATCCGGAGCCCTGCGTAAAAACGCAGGGCTTTTCTGCGCCCCTGCAAACTTTTGAATTTTTATTTTAATAAATATTGATTATCATTTATAAGTATGTTATTATAACTTTAATATAAAAATTTTAAACTATACTGAAGATTATTTGTATATATTTGACAGGAAGGGTTGATAATATGAATTTCTGCACAAACTGCGGAAAAAAACTTGAAAGCGATATGAGGTTCTGCCCTTACTGCGGCTTTGATACGGGCAATAATGCGCCCGCCTCGCAGCCCGGCGGGCAGAATGATATTATAAGCGATTCCGGCGCTCCCGTTCCTGAAACCGGGGCAGAAGAGACCGAAGGCGCTCCGCTTCCCGGCTACGGATTCGCTCCCGAAACGCAGGAAGACCTGCCCGGCTCGCAAGAGATTGAGATTCCCGGTGAAGGAGCGCCGCCCGCGCCTTCCAAAGGAAACAAGACCAAGACGGTTCTTATAGCGATAATCGCAGTCCTTCTGCTGGCTCTCATCGCGGGCACCGTCGTCTATCTTCGCAACAGACCGGAGCCCGTCGAGCCCACCACTACCGAAACGATGACTCTGACCAGACCGACCGAGACCACAACAGAGACGACCACCAGGGCGCTGATTCCGTCTGAAATATCCGATAAGACAAAGTCGAGCAATGTCGGTATCGTAGTCACCACGGATGAATACGGCGTTGTTTCTGAGGGCTCGGGATTTCTCTGGCGCGAGAGAGGCGACTGGACCTTCGTCATAACCTGCGCTCACGTCATCGATGATTATGAGGGTACGATTACCGTTCACACTTTCGATGAGCAGGAGCACGTGGCCGAGATTGTCGGCTACGATGTCAAGACCGATGTCGGCCTTCTCAGAATTCACACGAGCGGCTACGACCTTGTCGAAATAGGCGATTCCGACGAGCTTAAGGTCGGCGACCCGGTTTACGCTGTCGGCAACCCCGACGGAATGCAGTTTTTCGGTACATTCTCAATCGGTCATATCACTGCGCTCAACCGCAAGCTGACCACGGAATCAGGCTATGAGATGAAGTGCATACAGCACGACGCCACCGTCAACCCCGGAAATTCGGGCGGTATGCTTGTCAACGGCAAGGGCGAGGTCATCGGCATCAACTCATCGAAATGGGTTAAAATCGGCTTTGAGGGGATGGATTTCGCCGTTCCCATCAACGATGCCCTCGAGATAATCGATTATCTTATGGAATACGGCTACGTGCCCGGAAGACCGAAGCTCGGCTTCCGCTATATCAGCATTTACGACACCTACTTCTACGCGCCGTATTATTACAAATATGAATGGCCCGACGGCTCGCTCGTCATTATGGGCGTTGATGAGGATTCCGACCTTGTTGACAAAGGTCTCCACTATTTTGACGTTATCACCGAGGTAAACGGGCAGACGCTCGACGATGAGTTCTCGATTGTCAATATCCTCAACAGCTCGCGTATAGGCGATACCATAACCCTCAAGGTCCTGCGCGCGTATTCGCTCGAGAGGGTCGAGGAGTTTACCGTTACGACCACTTTGATTCAGGACAGGGGCAGCGCCAGGGTCATCGAGCTTCCCGATACCGAGATGGACCCCGAAACCACGGAGCCCGAGACAACGAGACGCGGTCTCTTCGGCCTGTTCGGATTCTGATACGCCGTCATAAAACAGGAGAGCAATATGAAAAAATGTCTGACTCTCGCTCTCGCGGCGGTCCTTCTGCTGACGGCCTGCGGATGCGGCAAATACTCCTCAAAGTATTTCGCGGTCGGCTTTGTTCACTCAAACGAAGCGCATAACGCCTTTATGAGCTTTCATTCTTTCGAAGGCACTATGGTTTTTAAGCTCAGCGCCGAAAACGGTAAAATCAGATATTCCGCGGAGCTCGAAGAGGGTAGCGCGACTGTTTATTATGACAGCGGCGGAGAAAAAACGCCCGTGTTTACAATCGGCCCGGGAGAGAGCACGGGTCCCGCTCTCGCGCTGACAGGGCCGGGAAGAGTCTATGTAATCGTTGAAACAGACGGAAAATGTATGAACGGGAATTTCAGCTTTGAAGCCGTATAACCCGTTCATAAGATAATAAAATCGGAGGGGAAACATGAAACCGCTTAAGTTTTATCTTATTACGGATACCCATTATTTCAGATACTCGCTCGGAGCTTACGGCGAGGAGTATGAAGAATTCATGGACGGCGAGCAGAAATGCTTCGCCGAAACGCAGGCAATCAACGAGGCCGCGTTTGATTATCTCGCCGGAGCGGATGAGGCGGATATCGTCCTCATCGCGGGGGATTTGTCATTTAACGGCGAAAAGGAGAGCAACAAGGCTTTCTCGGCTCTTCTGCACGATTTTAAAGAGAAGAGCGGCAAGCGGGTCTATGTTGTGACAGCCGGCCACGATTTCAACGATAATCCTTTCTGCTTTGATGAAAACGGCAGGGGTAAGCCCGAGGGCACCAAATTCACCGAGCTTTATGACCTCTATAAGGATTTCGGCTATACCGATGCTATAGCTTTCAATGAGAAGCATCTCTCTTATGTCGCCGAGCTATCCGAAGATGTCCGTCTGCTTGTAATCTGCAACGACATTGACGGTCAGAAGCATATTACCTATGACGATGAATTCCTCGGCTGGATTGAGGCGCAGGCAAAGCAGGCTCAGGCGGACGGCAAAATGATGATTGCCATGGAGCATTACCCCGTGTTGCCCGGTCAGCCCATCCTCGCCCTCATAGGCGACGCGCGTCAGGCCGAGGCTCAGAAGCTTATCGACACTCTCGCTGATAACGGAGTTCACCTTGTCTTTACGGGGCACATGCATAATCAGAGCATTAACGTTACCGAGACCGCGAAGGGCAATAAATTCTATGATGTCTGCACCGGCTCGGCAATCGGATGCCCCGCCTATATGAGACTTGTAACGGTTGAGGATGAGAACACGGTCGATATAAAGAGCATTCCGATTCCCGATTTTGAGTGGGATAAAAAAGGAATGACGGGCGAAGAGTATCTCAAGGCGCAGTTTGACAGGATGATACGCACGCTCATCTACCGTATGGAGCACGACCCCGAGAAATTTATGAGGAAGGTCAGCATCAAGCCGACTCCCGCTCTCAAAAAGATTTTCCCCGTTATCGGCAGGAAGCTCTCGAAGATGACGGTCGGCGGATTCGGGAGGCTCCTGTTTATCAGGGTTGACCCGTCCATCAAAAAAGATCTGTTCGTTGATTTCGCGGTCGATATGGCCCGCTCGGTCTTCGAGGGGAATCAGCCCTATGTTGAGGGAACTCCCGGAGGAGACGCTCTGCTGAAGCTGTTCAAAAAAATACGCCCGTTTGTAAAGACTCTGAAGGGCTCTCAGGGCGAAACGCTCGATTTCTACGAAACAATGAAGCACACAGTCGGAAATTACGGCATTGACGATTACAATGCTGTTCTGAAACTTTCATAAACCGGAAGGAGATAAGTATGAGCAATCAGACATCAGCCGCAACCGTGAGGCCGGATAACGCCCTGCCTCCCGAGCAGCAAAAAAACGTAACGAGATTTGAATATATCTGCCTTATGCTCGCGAGAGTCGGCGGAATGTTCGGAACAACCCTCACCGGCACTCTTGCCGCCGCGTTCCTGCACGAGCTGTATTACGGTCCGGTAGGAGTTGACTCGGACAGAATCGCGAAGATTCTCGCGGTGCAGACCACCCTTACAACCGTTGCCGGTATCGTTATGGGACTTATCGCCGGCATTATAGTCCAGAAATGGAAGAGCCGCTGGGGCAGATACCGCCAGTGGTATATCATCTGCCTTGTGCCCATTTTCACCCTGACTGTTCTGTACTTCTACGTTCCCAAGGGATGGACCGTTGAACAGATGACCCTGTTCCGCTACTGCATCGCGGTCTGCCAGACCATATTCAACACCTTCAACAATTTCGGCCAGAATGTCGCGCAGGTTATCTCGCCCAACCCCAAAGAGAAGAAAACCGTTGCCACCGTATGGCAGCTGTCTTACTATCTCGGTTACGGCGGAGCTTATCTCGGCACCTTCGTTTACGGCCTTTTCAGCGACGACAAAAACAAGATGTATATGACTCTTGCCATCGTTGCCGCTATAGTCACCGCGTTCGGAAATCTTATGTGCGGCCTTTTCTGCAAAGAGAGAATCGAGCTTCCCAAAAAGGAGAAGGTCAAGGTTTCAAAGGCCCTGTTCTCGCTTTTCAAATACAGGAATTACCGCGCCTATCAGTATATCGGCTGGGTCAACGTCCTTGCCGCTCTCGGCAAATTCTCGACCTTGCTCGCCGCTATCACTGTCGGCTCGTCAAAGAACCTGCTTCTCACGCTCCCGACCGCTGTCGGTACCGTTGTGGGCAACCTTATCACAACGAAGCTTTCAAAGAAGTACGAGCCCACAAAGCTTCTTAAATTCTGCGGCCCGTATTCAATGATTTCCGCGGGCGTGCTGTTCCTTATCTGTTTCCTTGAGGCAAAGATGGGGCTCATGTTCTTCTCGGGCTGGAACAGCATTTTCTTCTATGTATTCTATTTCATCTTCGGCGTCGGAATCGGAATCCAGGAGCTTTCGAATTCTCATTTTACCGTCGAATACTTCGACTATCTCGAGTGGCAGACCGGCGAAAGAATGGAAGCCATCCAGGGCATTATCCCCGGCTGGATAACCACCGGCCTCAACTATCTCAAAGAGCTTGCCATCCCGTTCCTTATTGCCTGGGTTGGCTACCAGTCATCGGCTGAGGGCGATCTCGTCAAGACCATGCAGGCGCGCCCCGATTATCTCAAGACCTGCCTGTGGCTTCTCGGCTTCCTGCTCTTCGGTTATGCTCTCGCGAATCTTCTCAAGGCCATCATCCTCAAAACTCTCTATAATGTTGAGGGCGAGAGGAAGGAAGAGATGTATAAGGATCTTGAAAGAATCCGCGCCGAGCGTCACGCCGAGAATATGGAATAATCCGGCTTATTCTGAGCTGCCGCCTCTCCGGCGGCAGCTTTTTAAAGATACTCCGGAGTGTGAAACAAATCATACGGGGTGAAAACGTTGAACAAGTGGAATTTTTATACTTCCAAAGAGCTCAAACCGCGCGGGTGGATTCGCCGTCAGCTTGAGATACAGGCTGCAGGTCTCAGCGGCAATCTCCATAAAATCTGGCCCGATGTCCGCGACAGCGCCTGGATAGGCGGCAACCGCGAGGGGTGGGAGAGAGTGCCCTACTGGCTTGACGGCTTCATTCCGCTTGCCTATCTTCTTGAAAACGATGAGCTTATCGCGGCGGCAAAGGAATATATCGACGCGATTATTTCCGCCCGCGAGGATGACGGCTGGATCTGCCCCTGCAAAAAGGAAAAACGAGCTCATTACGATACCTGGGCCGTTCAGCTTATCTCAAAAACGCTGAAGGTTTATTATGACTGCTCGGGTGACGAAAGAATCCCGCAGGTCATTTACAGCATTCTCAGGAATTATTATGAGCTTCTTAAAAGCGGGGAAATCCGCCTTTTCGGGTGGGCTGCCTACAGATGGTTTGAAACGTTTATCGCCCTTAACTTTTTATATGAGAGATACGGCGAAGACTGGATAAAGGATCTCGCCGTTATATTAAAGAAGCAGGGATATGATTATTCCGCGGCTGTGGAATCGTGGAAAAAGCCGAGGCATCTCTGGCTTCGCAAAACACATATCGTAAACCTCGTTATGATGCTTAAAAGCGAGGCTGTCTCCCACAGCCTGCTCGGCGAGAAATACACGGACCTTGCGGAGAAATTCCGTACGGTTCTCGACCGTTATAACGGAACCGCCTTTGAAGGCTTCACGGGCGATGAGGTTCTCTCGGGAATTGACCCGTCAAGAGGGACGGAGCTCTGCTCGGTTGTTGAGCAGATGTATTCATACGAGGAGCTTTTTGCCCACACGGGAGACAACAAGTGGGCGGAGCGGCTCGAGGTTATAGCCTTCAACGCCCTTCCCGCGACGCTGAGCGAAGATATGTGGGTTCACCAGTATGTTCAGATGGTGAATCAGATTGCCTGCGAGAGGACCGGCGTTCCCGCGCCGTTCAGCACCAACGGGCCCGAGGCGCATCTTTTCGGACTGCAGCCGAATTTCGGCTGCTGCACCGCGAATTTCAGCCAGGGCTGGCCGAAGCTCGCGCTGAGCGCGTTTATGCACAGCGAAAGCAGGATAATAAACTCCGTCTTTCTGCCGTCGGAGCTTAAAACCCGGGGGATAACCGTAACTCTCGATACGGATTATCCGTTTGAGAATAAAATGCGCTATACCGTCGAATCGGAACGCGAGTTTGATTTTGTTATACGCATACCGTCCTTCGCGCAGAATCTCAGGGTAAACGGCGAAGAAAAGGAAACCGCCGATATAGAAATGAAAATCCCCGCGGGGCATACGGTAATCGATGTTTCCTTTGAAGCGGAGCCTTATCTCGCAGAGAGACCCGCTGGTCTCAGAGTGCTTCGCGCGGGCTCGCTGCTCTTTTCCGTTCCCATCGGATATAAAAAGAAAATGCACGAATACACAAGATTCGGCGTTGAGCGCAGATTCCCTTACTGCGATTATCAGCTGATTCCGCAGACCCCCTGGAATTACGCCTTTTCGGGCGAAGAATTCGTGATTGAGCGCGCGGGAGCGGGTGCCGTACCTTTCTCGGCGGAAAACCCGCCCGTCAGAATCAGGGCAAAAATGCAGAAGATTGACTGGGGATATAAATTCCCTTACAAAACCGTCTGCAGAAAGACGCCGAAATCAAGAGAGCCGCTCTCGGAGCCGGAGGAGATAATCCTCTGCCCCTACGGCAGTGCGAAGCTCCGTATGACCGAGATGCCGCTCCTGAAACCTTGAGCGCAATATTTTATATTTGGAGTGAGAAAAATGTCTAAAGTACTTATTATAAACGGAAGCCCTCATAAAAACGGCTGCACCGCGACCGCTCTGGCCGAAATGATAAAGGTTTTTGACAGAGAGGGAGTCGAGACCGAGATTCTTCAGACAGGCGGCAAGGTCATACGCGGCTGCGCCGGCTGCAACACCTGTCAGAATACCGGCAAATGCGTCTTTGACGATATAGTGAACGAAACCGCTCCTCTGTTTGAAGAGGCGGACGGCCTTGTAATCGGCAGCCCCGTCTATTACGGCTCGCCCAACGGAGCTCTGCTCGCATACCTTGACAGGCTGTTTTTCAGCACCCGCTTTCCGAAGCAGATGAAGGTCGGGGCAGCGGTCGTTTCCTGCCGCAGAGGCGGAAACACCGCTTCGTTTGATGTACTGAATAAGTATTTCACAATCAGCTCAATGCCCGTTGCTTCGAGCACATACTGGAATCAGGTTCACGGCTTCACTTCCGAGGACGTTATGAAGGACGCCGAGGGCCTGCAGACAATGCGCAACCTTGCCGCGAATATGGTATTCCTTATCAGGGCAATAGCCGACGGCAAAGAAAAATACGGCCTTCCCGAGATTGAGAGCCGCTATTTCACCTGTTTTCAGGACGGTAAATAAAAATGAAAAGAATATCTGCGCTTCTTATCACGGCGCTTCTTACCGTAGTTCTTTCGTCCTGCGGGGCTTCAGCGCAGCGAAGGGAGATTCTCTGCTCCGCGCAGGTGCTCGAGAGCTTCTCTTCCTGTATGCATCCCGATGAGATTCTTAAAGAATTCGGGAAGATAGATTACGGTTACAGACCGGATTTCAGCGGTCTTACAAAGAAAACAATAACCGATAACGAGAGCGGCGACACGGAGCAAAACTGGTATAACCGCAAGGGCGAAAAAGTTTATTCGATTTTTGATGACTCGGCTGAAACGGGCTTTGATTATTTCACAAAGTCAAAAGGCGGCGAAAATCTGACCCTGAGTTACAGCTATGACGGCGACGAAATCCTGTGGGTAAAGGCTTCGGCGGAAAATTACTCCGCGCTGTTTTCAGATATTACAAATAACACGGCCGCCGGAATTTATATTGAGGAGTCCGTTCCCGGCAGCGCGCCGGAGTATATTTCATACCGCCTGAGCGATAACAAGTGGGCGGCGGAGCACGCCGTATTCTACAGCGATGAGGGACTCGTTGAGTATTTTGGCTGCTCAAACGACGGCACTGAGGACTACGGAACACAGATGCTCGCCGATAAGACGGAAAGCGCGCAGGTTTCCGATACCGGAGGGCTGGGCGATTCCGCTCCGCTGCAGTTCAGCGCCCGCTCGTGCAGGGCGGAATATACCGAGAGCGGAGATGTCAGAACCTGGTATCTGACGGTGCCTTTTATTTTTCAGTTTGACGATTGGGATTCGGCAAAGGCTTTTTCGGCGGAGTATAATCTTCCCGAACCGGAAACCGACGGCCTTTACGGAGAGATTCCCGAAATAAAAACAGGGGAATACACCTTCCGGGTGTCGCCGGGATTTGCTTCATCGGAAAGGTTTCTGAACTATATCACGGCCGAAATCAATGATGATTACTCGCTCATACTGAAGCTTGACGATAAGGGCGAGGTCACCGGTTTTGATAACGGCTGGATTCAGTTTTATTGATAATAAATACGGCAGGAGGGACGGCTTACGGATAATACTAAAAAACCGAATTACGATTATTCACAGACTCTGTGGATGAAAATGTTTCTTGCGCGGCCCGATTTCAAAAATAACCGGTCCGAGGTGCTGATTACCTTCAGACAGGCGCTTGAAATGATAAAAGCGATGGATAATCTGACGCAGGGAATCCGCAAGATAGTGTATCTCGTCGGCTGGCAGGGGCTCGGGCACGATGAATGTT
>CACZTQ010000159.1 GCA_902784155.1 Oscillospiraceae bacterium | reverse complement strand
GCAAGGTACATTCCCCTGCCGTTTTTCAACGAGGAGAATATGGCGGTTACGGGCGGTATGGGCTCGGATGTACTCTCAGCCATAAGAAAGGCCGAGAGCAAGGAAGAGCTTTATAACTACATACCCGATCTCTCAACGGTTTATCCTATTGTTGTGACAGACGATTTCGCCCTCTCTCAGCTCTCAAAAGCGATTAAACTGATAATCAACAACAGAGACGGCGCTGTGCTGTTTCACTGCACCGCCGGAAAAGACAGGACGGGAATTGTCTCCGCGATTATCCTGAGGCTTCTGAACGCGGACACTTCCGATATTCTCGCCGATTATCTGAGGACAAACGAGGTCTCGGAAATCAACGCGAAAAAATACTCAAAGCTCGCGAGAGTATTTCTAAGAAGCAGTAAAATTGCCGATAAGACCTACGAAGTATTCCTTGCGAAAGAGGAATATCTCAAATCTGCCTATGACGCGATGATTGAGAGATTCGGCTCATTTGAAAGCTTCATAAAAGACGGACTCGGCATCACTTCGGAAGAAGCCGATTCATTCAGAGAGTATATTCTCGAATAAAAATAACGGGCGGCTCACTGTGAGCCGTCCCGTATTTTTTCAATCTCCGTAACGGTAAGCTTATTCCCGGAAACCCTGAATTTAACATCGAACCGGGCAAAGCTCATACCGAATTCGCGCTCCTCATCGTCTATGTAGCGGGGTCTCGGATCCTGCGCGAGGACATTGACGAGAGTTTCGATTTTTTTCGGCGGGATTTTCTTTTTAAGTTCATCGGGAATTTCAACATCAAGCAAGGCACTCTCACCGCTGACAAAGCCGTTATTCGCATCCGGCTTGCAGTCGGCATAAAGGAGATAGGGCTTTATATCGTAAATCGGAGTTCCGTTCATCAGATCGGCGCCCGAAACATAAAGCACATTCCCCTGCCCCTTGATTTCCGATACCTTTTGAAGGCGTACCGCAGTCAGCCCGACAGGATTCGGTCTGTGAGGCGAGCGGGTGGCAAAAACGCCCATTCTCTTGTTTCCGCCGAGCCGCGGCGGCCTGACCGTCGGCGACCATTCGGCGCCGCTGAATTCGCTGAATTCCCATATAAGCCAGAGATAACTGAATTTCTCTATTCCTCTGAGCGCTTCGGGATTGCGGTATTCCGGCTCAAAAACAATAACGCTGTGTTCGTTCTCCACGAGCCCCGATTGCCTCGGCACTCCGAATTTTGATGTATAGTCATTATAAATTCTTGCGATAATTTTCATTATAAGCACCCGAAATAATTATTATATATGCAGTATATACCATTATATTTTTACTTGCAAGCATTGAATTCCGTCGGAATAAATGGTATAAAAATAGCATAAACCAAAACGGAGAACAGATATGAATCAGACTTCAAAGATTTTTTATAAATCATTTTTTGTTATGACTCTGACCGTGGCGTTTCAGAATCTCATTGTTTACGGCGTGAATCTTGCCGATTCCGTAATGATGGGAGCATATAATGAAACGGCGCTGAGCGGAGTGGGTATCTGCAACAATATACAGTATCTTCTCCATATGAGCGTGATGGGTATCGCTAACGGTATAACCGTAATAGCTTCAAGATACTGGGGAGAGAAAGATATTAAATCAATGAAGCTGATTTCGGCGCTCGGCAACATTTTTGCGCTCGCAATATCCGCCGTGATATTCACCGCCTGCGCCGTTATGCCCGAAAAGACAATATTTCTTTTTACCGATAAACAGGCTGTTGCCGCCGAAGCGGTTGAATATCTGAGGATAATCAAATACACATATATTATCTACGGCGCGTCTCAGATACTGCTCGCGGTTTTAAGGTCGGCCGAAGTCGTTAAAATCGGCTTCTATGTTTCGCTGTCTTCATTCGGAATCAACATTCTGCTGAATTACGCGCTGATATTCGGTAAATTCGGATTCCCCGAAATGGGTATAAGAGGCGCGGCTGCCGCAACCCTGATATCGAGAATAATCGAATTGACGGTTGTTTCGGCTTACATTTTCATTATCGATAAAAAGTTAAGATTCAGAATAAGAGAGCTGTTTATCACAAACGCGGATATGATAAAGCTGTATCTCAGAAAAGGTCTCCCCCTTTTCGCGAGCTCCGTTTCGTGGGGAATCGCGATGAGCATACAGGGCTCTATTATAGGCAGACTTGTTGAAAGCGCCATAGCTGCAAACAGCATAGTCACAACGCTCTTCCAGGTTGCGTCAATCTTTACTTATGCCGGAGCGGGCGCGGCCTGCGTCCTGATTGCAAAAATAATCGGCGAAAAGGCAAACAGGGAAACGATTAAAAAGAGAAGCAACGGTCTTCAGCTTATCTTTACCGGCATCGGTGTTGTTTCAAGTCTGATACTTATCCTGATAAAGAATCTTATTATAGGTCTTTATGACGCAACGCCCGAAACAATTCATTACACAAATATATTCACCCTCATTCTCGCCGTGACGATTATAGGAACATCCTATCAATGCCCGACCCTTACAGGTATAGTTTCGGGCGGCGGAGACACTTCGTTTGTCCTCAGAAACGATATAATTTTTATGTGGCTGATAGTTTTGCCCGTCTCTGCCCTTAGCGCTTTTGTGTTTAAATTCCCAGTTGTCGTGACATTCCTCTGCCTTAAAGCCGATCAGATTCTCAAATGCCCCGTTGCCTTTTTCAAAGCAAGGTCTCTTAACTGGATAAAAAAGATACGCTCCGGCGAAACCGATACCGCCCCGGAAAGCGCGGAAATAAACGGATAATAAATAAAATTTCATAATAATAAAATTTATACTTGATTTTTTGCGACTTATTAAGTATAATAAACAGGCATTTGACAGTTGGAGAGTTGTCCGAGCTGGTCGAAGGAGCACGATTGGAAATCGTGTAACCGCCATAAACGGTTCGAGGGTTCGAATCCCTTGCTCTC
>CACZTQ010000158.1 GCA_902784155.1 Oscillospiraceae bacterium | reverse complement strand
GGATATCCGAGGCCGCCGCGAAGGCGGAAGCGAAAGCTTCGCGCGCTTTCGCGCAGATTGACGAAACGGGAGAATACAATCAGCAGAAGGTTCTGTCGGCGTTTATCGACAACGCCGTGACGGAGCCCGATTTCGGCGCGACCACCGGCTACGGCTACGGCGACAGGGGCAGGGATAAGCTTGATTCCGTCTTTGCCCGCGCCTTCGGAGCGGAGGACGCGATAGTGCGCCACACCTTTGTCAGCGGAACTCATACGCTCTGCGTCGCTCTTTTCGGCGTTCTTCGCCCCGGCGACATAATGCTCAGCGTCACGGGAACTCCCTATGATACGATTCACTCCGTCATAGGTCTCTCGGGCTCCGGTATGGGCTCGCTCAGAGATTTCGGCGTGAGATATGAGCAGGTTGAGCTGAATGAGCAGGGAAGGCCCGATATACCGGCAATCATTCAGGCGGTCAAAAAACTGAATCCGCGTATGGTATATATACAGAGGTCGAGGGGCTACACTCTCAGGCCGAGCCTTTCCGTTGCGGAAATCGGAGAGATTGCCCGCGAGGTCCACGCGGTAAGCGAAGCGGTTGTTATGGTTGACAACTGCTACGGCGAATTTGTCGAAAAGACCGAGCCCGTGCAGGCGGGCGCCGACCTTATGGCCGGCTCTCTCATAAAGAATCCGGGCGGAGGCCTCGCGCGCACGGGCGGCTATATAGCCGGGCGCAGGGATCTTGTCGAGCTCTGCTCCTACAGGGCGACCACCGCCGGCCTCGGCAAGGAGGTCGGCTGCACAAACGGGGTAAACCGCGATATGTTCATGGGCTTTTTCAACGCTCCGTCAGCGGTTGCCGCGGCTCTTAAAACCGCCGTTTTTGCCGCCTCGCTTTTTGAGGACCTCGGCTTTGACGTTTCCCCCGCGAGCGATGAAACGAGGCACGATATTATCCAGACAATCTGCCTCGGGAGCAGCGGGCGCCTGTGTGAATTCTGCAGGGGAATCCAGGCCGGCTCGCCCGTTGATTCGTTTGTGACCCCCGAGCCCGCTCCGATGCCGGGATATGACAGCGACGTCATTATGGCGGCGGGCACATTTATAATGGGCGCTTCGATAGAGCTCTCGGCGGACGCTCCCCTCAGAGAGCCCTACGCCGTATGGATGCAGGGTGGCCTCAATTATCCGGGCGGCAAGACTGCCGTAATGTTTGCCGCTGAAAAACTGTATAAGGCAGGTCTGCTCCTATGAAATACAAATATGACGGAATAACAAGAGATATGCTCTTCCTGATGGCCGACAACAGATTCAGGAATTCAAAAGCGTTCTATGACGCGCATAAAGAAGAGATGAAGGCGGGTATAACGGTACCGCTCAGACAGATAGCGGAGCAGGTCGTGCCCGATTTGCTGAAACTCGACGAAAAGATAGTTTCGATACCCGTCAAGATGGTCTCGAGATTCAGACGCGATACGAGATTCACCAAGGATCAGAGCCTCTACCGCGACCATATGTGGATTATGTTCATGCGCGACAAACACGCCTTCACAGGCTATCCCGCATTCTGGTTTGAGATTACGCCGTCCGCTTATTCAATGGGCGTCGGGATGTTTATGACCTCTCCCGCTCAGATGAATCTTTTCCGTAAACACCTCAGGGAAAAGACCGCCGCCTTTAAAAAGGCCGCCGCGAAGTGCGAAAAAAACGGCTCCCTCATCTACGGCTCGGAATATAAGCGTATGCCGGCGGACTGCCCGCCCGGCCTCGAGCCCTATTACGGGCGCAAGGAATTCGGATTCATAAAGTATTCCGACAGCCTTGACGACCTCGCGGACGAAAAAATAATCGATATTGTAAAATCAGTCTATAAGGATTATTCGGATATGTTCGGCTTCCTTTTTGAAATAGCCGAAGAATTCAACTCGGGAAAAGAGGAGGATTAACCGTGATTGTCGATATCATTGCTTTTATAATGAGCTTTCTTCTCTCGCTGAATATTGTGGGCCCGCTCTCGCCCGTGACCCCGGTCAACAGTACGGATTCGCCCGAAACCGTAACAGAGGCGGATGTTCTCATCATGACCTACAACGTCAAGGTCAGCGGGGTAGGGGCTTACGCGCCCGCAAAGAGAGCGCCGTATGTGGTTGACACCGTTCTGAAGAATATGCCCGATTCGGCCGGATTCCAGGAGGTCAGCCCCGAGTGGTACGGCTGGCTCAGAGACGGGCTGAAGGGCTACGCCTGTGTGGGCGAGGCGAGAAACGGCGACGGCACCGGAGAAGCGAGCCCCGTGTTTTATAATTCTCAGAAATTTGAGTGCACCGACTCGGGCACCTTCTGGCTCTCGGAAACTCCCGGCAACGCCTCAAAGGGCTGGGACGCGATGTATAACAGAGTGTGCACCTACGCCGTGCTCAAAGATAAGCAGACGGGCTTCACCTACGCTCATTTCAACGCTCATTTTGACCATATCGGCTTTATCGCGAGATGCGAATCCGTTTCGCTCGTCTCGGCGAAAATCGCCTCTCTCTGCCCGGACATTCCCGTGATATTCACGGGCGACCTCAACGATAACGAGGGCGGGGCGATGTATGAACGCATTACGGAAAGCGGATTGCGCGACTCAAAGTTCCTCGCGGAGGAGACAATGGATATGGGCACTTATCACGGCTATTCGAGGCTCACGGAGCTCACCAGGACCAAGCCGATAGACTTTGTCTTTGTCAACGCCTATTGCAAATCCGTCGCCTCCTACAAGGTGCTCACAGAAAAATATGACGGCATCTATACTTCTGACCATCATCCCCTGAGAGTCGCGCTGACTCTCGCAAACTGAAAGCGAGGTTTTGAAATGTTCAGGATAATGTCTTTAAACGTTTTATGCTGGGGCGAAGGCGAAAACAGCATCGAAAAAAGAATCCCCCGCGTAATCGAAATCATTAAAAAATACGCCCCCTCGTCATTCGGCGTGCAGGAGGCGCATAAGCAGTGGATTGACGCTCTCGCCGCAGGTCTGCCGGGCTACGACTATGCAGGAGTCGGCAGAGACGACGGCAAAGAGAAGGGCGAATACGCCGCCGTGTTTTATCTCAGGGATAAGTTCACCGCTTCGGATTACGGCAATTTCTGGATATCCGAAACCCCCGATGTGCCTTCAAAGGGCTGGGATTCGGCCTGCACGAGGATTGCGACCTACGTAAAACTCACCGACCGCGAGACCGGTAAAGAATACGTTCATTTCAACACTCACCTTGACCATATCGGGGTTGTAGCTCAGATAAACGGCGCAAAAATGATTATGGAAAAGGCCGCCTCATTCGGCGGAGTGCCCGTGGTTGCGACGGGTGACTTCAATGTGCTTCAGGGCTCGGACTGCTACAATACGATGATAAGCGCGAATCTCGCCGACGCGAGAACTCTCGCGCCCGACAGCGACGACTGCTTCACCTTCCACTGGTTCAGGCCGGAGGAATATCACGATATCATCGACTTTATCTTTGTGGACAGAGATACGGTCAGACCCGTGAAATTCAAGGTGATAAACGAAAAGGTTGACGGAAAGTTCTATTCCGACCACTACGCAATCTACGCTGATATAGAGATAAATTGACCTGAATATTAAGTCGGAGGCGGATAATATGGCGAAGAAGACGGCAAACGGCAGGAAGAGATATGATAAATTCAACTACAAGGTGGGGAGTAAATCCGAGCTTATCGGGTTTGCCGCCGCCGTGGTTCTGCTCTGCGTTTCGCTTATTCCGCTGCTTGCGGCCTTCCCGAAAGACCTGCTGTGTATGATAAGCGCCGTGCTCTGCAGCTACCCGGCCGCGATTGACGCCTTTTACGGCCTTAAAAAGAAGAAACCCACAAAGGCCCTTCTGGTTATAGTAATAATCATCGCCTCGATGATAATCGGCAGATTCTTTGACGCCGCTCTCTGCGCGGTGCTCCTCAGATTATCCGATATGGCTGTCAGGGCGGCATCACACAGAGAAGCAAAACAGGTCGAGAAGCTCCGCAGGGCAATCGCCCCGACAGGGCATCTTGTCAGGGAAGAGGGCGGCTTTGAGATAATCGATTCTTCCGAAATTACCGTCGGCTCGGCGCTTGCCGTCCTGCCCGGAGAGACTCTCCCCGTTGACGCGCTCATCGAAAGCGGAAAGGGCGCCTTTGACTATTCGCCCGTCACGGGAGACACAACGCCCGTTTTCGCGGGGCCCGGCGATATTGTCCCCGCAGGCGCCGTAAACGGTCAGAGCACCGTGTTTTATATTGCTTACAGCGATAAGGAATCGTCGGCGGCAAGCAGATTCTGCAAGGCTGTCGAACGCTCCTGCGGTAAGGAATTCCCCGACGGGAAGCATATAAAACTTGCAAAATACATCTCAATCACATTCGTTGCCGCGGGCATCGCACTCGCGGTTATCGGAAGCATAATCTCACGCAGCCCGCTTGATTATATCGGCAGGGGAATCGCCGTTGCGGCGCTGTGCCTCACGGATGCCGTGCTTGCGGGAATACGCCTGATTTCACGCTGCTCGCTCACGGAAATCGCGGCCTCGGGAGCGGTCCTGAATTCGCCCTCGGGAGTGCGGGAAATGATAAGACCGAGGATAATTCTCTTTTGCGAATCCGTGTTTTCAAAGCGCTCGCCGAATGTCAGATCGGCGGTGAATCTCCTTAAATCATACGGCGCCGAAAAGGCGGAGGCGGTGATTGCTGACGAAAACAAAGCGGCGGCCGAATTCGCTTCTCAATGCGGAATCGACAGGGTTTACACGGGCGGCGCCGAAATAACGGGGAGCGAAAGCAGGCTGATTCTCGACGACTGCGGGCTGTCTCGGACTCTTGAAAACAATGCGCCGGGCAATTTTGTCGTCGGCTTCAATACCCCTGCTCCCGGAGAAGGGGAGGACGCGTCCCTGACGGGCGGCAATGTTATGAGACTTGCCGCGGCGGTCAAGAAGTGTATGAAATCGCGCGGACTTATGCGCCTGTTCACGATTCTGTTCGCGGTTCTGAAGGTTTCTGCGGCGGCTCTTGCCGCGGCGGGAATAACGCCGATATGGGTCTCGTTCGCTGCCGACGCTCTCATATTGATATTCGCCTTTGTCTTTTCTCACATAAAGCTCTGACGGCACCGGCCGTGTGACGGCGCTCGGGAAAATATCTAAAACCCGCAAAAGAGCGTCATATAATATTATTTAATTTATACTATTGTTAAATTTGGTTTTTATGTTATAATATACACTGTATATCTATGCGGATATGCAGTGTATATTTGCTTATGCGAAAGGCGGAAATAAGAATGTCAGAGTTATTGCAGATACGGAATTTATCCGTCGGAATAGATGATAATGTAATCTTACACGATATAAGTCTCAATATCGGGAGGGGCGAGACCCATGTCCTGATGGGGCCCAACGGCGCGGGAAAATCAACGCTCGGCAACGCCGTTATGGGCAACCCCGTTTACAGCGTCAAAGAGGGAAGCATTCTCTTTGACGGCGAGGATATCACTCATCTCACTCCCGACAAAAGAGCCTCAAAGGGAATGTTCATGTCGTTTCAGAATCCTCTTGAGGTGCCCGGTCTCTCGCTCGAGAGCTTCATAAGAAACTCCATCAGGCAGCAGACGGGGAAACCCATCAAGCTCATGCAGTTCAAAAAACAGCTCGAGCAGACAATGGAGCTTCTCGAGATGGATGAATCCTACGCCGGAAGAGACCTCAATGTCGGCTTCTCGGGCGGCGAAAAGAAAAAATCCGAGATTCTCCAGATGCTTATGCTCTCGCCGAAATTCTGCATTCTCGACGAGACCGATTCGGGCCTCGATGTTGACGCCGTGAGAATAGTGTCAAAGGGAATAAGAGAATATCATAAAAACACAGACGGAGCGCTGCTGATTATAACCCATAACGCGAGAATCCTTGAGGCTCTCGATGTCGATTACACTCACATCCTTGTCAAGGGCTCGCTTGCCGCTTCGGGCGGACCGGAGCTCATAAACGAAATCAGCGAGCACGGCTTCGAAAAATTCATATCGGGAGGAGCGGGCGAATGAGTGATACTGTAAAAGACAGTGCCGTTCATTTCGACCCCGCCATCGACAACAGCAAGGATGACATCACCGCCTACCTTGAAGGCACTGACCGTTCCCTGTATGATTTCAGGGACGAGGAAACGGATTTTTACAGGGTTGACGAGGGCCTTACCGAGGAGATAGTCAAAAAGATTTCCGAGGAGAAGAACGACCCGGAGTGGATGCGCGATTTCAGGCTGAAATGTCTCGGTATCTATAATAAAATCAGAGTTCCGGAATGGGGCCCCCCGATTGACGGGCTCAATATGGATAACATCGTTACCTACGTGCGCCCCAATACGGGAATGAAAGGGACCTGGGATGAGGTTCCCGAGAATATCAAATCCGCGTTTGACCGCCTGGGCATCCCCAAGGCGGAGCACGAATTCCTCGCGGGCGTCGGCGCGCAGTATGATTCGGAGCTTGTCTATCACAATCTTCAGGATCTTGTCGCCGAGCAGGGAGTCATCTACACCGATCTCGAGAGCGCGCTTCATAACGAATACGCCGATATGGTCAAAGAGTATTTCATGAAGCTCGTTCCCCCTACGGACCATAAGTTTGCCGCTCTTCACGGCGCTGTCTGGTCAGGCGGCTCGTTTGTCTATGTCCCCAAAGGGGTGAAGGTGGAGGCTCCTCTTCAGTCATACTTCCGCCTGAATACGAAGGGCGCGGGTCAGTTTGAGCACACGCTCATCATAGTTGACGAAGGGGCGGACCTGCATTTCATAGAGGGCTGCTCCGCTCCGAAATGGAATGTTGCGAATCTTCACGCGGGATGCGTTGAGCTCTATGTCAAAAAGGGCGCCCGCCTTCGCTATTCCACAATAGAAAACTGGTCAAAGAATATGTATAACCTCAACACAAAGCGCGCGCTTGTTGAGGAGGATGCCCGTATGGAGTGGGTTTCCGGCTCGTTCGGCTCACACGTTTCTTATCTCTACCCCACAACCGTCCTCAGAGGGGACGGAGCCGACTGCGAATACACCGGAATCACGTTTTCGGGCAAGGGGCAGAATCTTGACACGGGTTGCCGTATGGTTCATATCGGCAAAAACACCTCGTCCCTCGTCACCGCGAAATCCCTCTCGAAGGACGGCGGTCTCAACACCTTCAGAAGCTCGGTCGAAGTTCAGAAAAGAGCGCAGGGAGCAAAGTCCTCCGTTGACTGCTCCTCTCTTATGCTCGACAATATTTCAAGGTCCGATACAATACCCGAAATGGATGTCAGGACCGATGACTGCGATAT
>CACZTQ010000157.1 GCA_902784155.1 Oscillospiraceae bacterium | reverse complement strand
ATTTTCCCTCCTTCTCTTTTGTGGATTTAATCTGATAGTTGATAAAGAATTCACAGCCGATGATGAAGAATATTATGATTCCCGTGAGGATATCGGCGATGCTCGTGTTGAGGTTGAAGTTGGTGGCGATTTCACCCGCGCCCTTCTGAAGGAAGGCGATTATGAATGAGGTGAGCACCATTATTATCGGGTTGAATTTCGCGAGCCACGATACCATAATCGCGGTGAATCCGTTGCCTCCCGCGAGCTCCTTCGAGATGGTGTGGTTGGTGCCCGCAACGAGCAGGAAGCCGGCGAGACCGCACAGAGCGCCCGAGAGAATCATCGTTCTTATAATAACTTTTTTAACGTTTATTCCTATATATCTCGCGGTGTTTTCGCTCTCGCCCACAACGCTGATTTCATAGCCGTGTTTGCTGTATCTGAGATAGATAAACATTATGACCGTGAGCACGGCGACGATGAGAATGTTGATGAGATATTTCTGACCGAAAAGGTCGGGCAGCCAGCCCGCTTTGGTATCGGAATTCACAAGGCCCATAACGCTCGAGCCGCTCGGGACCCATACCATTATTGCGAAGGAGACGAGCTGAATCGCGATGTAGTTCATCATAAGAGTGAAGAGGCTCTCGTTGGTGCCCCATTTCGCCTTGAGCACCGCGGGGAAAAGTCCCCAGAGAATACCGCCGAGCACCGACGCAGCGAGCATCGCGAGTATGAGGAGTATATTCGGAATCCTGTTTCCGATTTCATACATGAGCACCATGCTGCAAAGGCCTCCGAAGAGCACCTGACCCTCCGCGCCGAGATTCCAGAATTTCATTTTGAACGCCGGGGTGACAGCGAGCGAGATGCACAGCAGAATCGCGAGATTCTGAAGCATCGCCCAGAATTTGCGCGGGGTGCCGAAGCTGCCCTTGACCATAGCGCCGTAAACCTCGAGGGGATTCTGCTTTGTGAGGATGACGATGATAAACGCGCAGACTATCAGCGCCGCGAGGATTGCCGCTCCTCTTATGAGCCAGGCCTTCCACCACTCGATTGCGGGCCTTTTCGCTATATGAAAGAGAGGCTCTTTTGCTTTGTTTTTTTCTTTTTTATTCTTCATCGCCCGCGCCTCCCTTCATGCCGGTCATAAGCAGACCGAGCTCTTCTTTGTTTGTGCTTCTCGCGTCAACTATTCCCGTAACCCTGCCGGAGCTGAGCACGAGGATTCTGTCGCAGAGCTCAACGAGCACGTCGAGGTCTTCACCCACAAAGATGACCGAAACGCCGCTTGCTTTCTGCTCGTTGAGAAGCTTATAGATAAGATAGGATGAGTTTATATCGAGACCTCTGACGGGGTAGGCGACCATAAGCACGGTGGGGGATGCGGCTATCTCTCTGCCGACAAGCACCTTCTGGACATTGCCGCCCGAGAGCCTTCTGACCGGAGTGCCCGCGCCCGGGGTCACGACCTCAAGGTCGTTTATGATTTTTTCCGCGAGGGATTTCGGCTTCTTCCTGTCAACGAAGACGGATCTGCCTTTTTTGTATGAGCGGAGCATCATGTTATCCGTTATATCCATATTGCCCACAAGGCCCATACCGAGTCTGTCCTCGGGGACGAATGAGAGACGGACTCCGAGCTCCTTTATCTGGACGGGAGTCTTATCCCTGAGATTGTCGGCCGTCCCTGTTTTGGGGTTGTGATATATGATTTCGCCGCCGTCAAGCTTGCAGAGACCGGCTATCGATTCGAGGAGCTCCTTCTGACCGCTGCCTGCGATGCCCGCGATGCCGAGAATCTCGCCGCTTCTCGCGGTGAACGAAACGTCGTCGAGAATCTTGACGCCGTCGTTATTCTCAAAGTCTATACCCTTGACCTCGAGCCTGTCCTGAGGATTGCCGGGCTCCTCTCTGTCGATGTTGAGGGTTATCTTTTTGCCCACCATCATCTCGGTAAGCTCCGCCTCGTTTGTCTCGGCGGTAACGAGAGTGCCTATGTATTCGCCCTTCCTGAGTACGGATACCTTATCGGATATGGCGAGCACCTCGTGAAGCTTGTGGGTGATGATGACGATTGACTTGCCGTCCTCCTTCATCCTGCGCAGGACATCAAAAAGCTTGCCCGTCTCCTGCGGGGTGAGCACGGCGGTCGGCTCGTCGAGAATGAGAATATTGGCGCCCCTGTAGAGCACCTTGATTATCTCGACTGTCTGCTTTTCGGAGACGGACATCTCATAAATCTTCTTTGACGGGTCAATGTCAAAGCCGTATTTTGAGCTTATCTCCGAAACTCTTTTTTCGATTTCTTTTATATTGAATTTTCCTTTTTCTTCAAGGCCGAGAACTATGTTTTCGGCGGCGGTGAAGATATCGACCAGCTTGAAATGCTGGTGAATCATACCGATTTTATAGTCGAAAGCGTCTCTGGGCGAGCGTATGACAACCTCTTTGCCGTCAATGAGAATATGACCGGAGTCGGGGAAATAGATGCCCGAAATCATATTCATCAGCGTTGTCTTGCCGCTTCCGTTTTCGCCCAGAAGCGAAAGTATCTCACCCTTGTTTACGGTGAGATTGACATTTCTGTTGGCCTTGATGCTTCCGAAAGATTTTGATATATTTCTTAATTCGATTGCCGGAACTCCCATATCAAACCTCCGATTTATTACTGAAAACAGGGCGGGGCGAGCCCTCTTTTCAAGAATAAACAGGGGCGAAGCGAAAGGCTTCGCCCTGCGTTATTTATTATAGGATTAAAGGATTGTGATGCCGTCGATGTCGAGATCGAAATAGGGAGCCGAACGGAACTCACTCTCGTGGAAGTAGCCGTCGATGATCGCCTCTGTTTCGCCGGTGAATGTACCGTCATCGTCAACGTCCGCAAGATAGCTCTCAACGGGAGCGCCCTTTACGGTGAAGGTTGAGGTATCATAAACCTTGATTGAGCCGTCTTCAAGACCCGCCATAACCTCGTCAAGCTTTTCCTTTGTGCCTTCGGCGGCTACCTTCTCATTGAGTTCAAGGAGCTCAACGGAGCCTGTTGCGATGGTGCCTGTCCAGTCTGTGTCAAAGCTCTTGCCCTGGGCAACGGCGTCGATAGCGAGCTTGTAGTAGGGACCCCAGTTGATTCTTGAGGCGATGAGCGCGGTGTTGGGGCCGATGAAGGAAGTGTCAATGTTGTAGGAAACATTGGGTATTCCGTTCTCTTCGCAGGCCTTGGGAGCGCCTTCGGAGTCGGCGTGCTGGCTGATAAGAACGCAGCCGTCGTTTATGAGCTTGAGAGCGGCTTCTCTCTCGAGAGCGATGTCAAACCAGGAGTTTGTGAATGTGACTTCCATTGTAGCGCTCTCAACGATTGAGCGGACACCGAGGAAGAATGAGGTGTAGCCCGATTTAACCTCTGCGTAGGGGAATGCGCCTACATAGCCGATTTTTGCCTGAGCGGCGGTGATTTTGCCGCTGTCAATCATTTCCTGAACCTTCATGCCTGCGGCAACGCCGGCGAGGAAGCGTCCTTCATAGATGGAAGCGAAAGCGTTGTGGAAGTTGGGGATGTTGGCTGTGTGAGCCTTGGTGCCGGTCGCGTGGCAGAACTGAACGTCGGGATTTTCCTGAGCGGCCTGCATGATGTAGGATTCATGGCCGAAGGAATCCGCAAAGATAACGTTGCAGCCCTCGTCAACAAGCTCTTCCGCGGCGTTGAGACACTCATCGGATTCGGGGATGTTTGTCTTGATGAGAACCTGATCGTCGCTCAGACCGAGGTCGTCCTTGAGTTTCTTCATTTCTTTGATGAAGTTGTTGTCATAGGTTGAGTTCTCGTCGTGAAGGCAGATAAGACCGACTTTGATGCCCGAATAGTCGATGCCTGCGGTATCGGTCTGAGTGCCGCCGCCGATTTCGGGAGCTTCCGTCGTGTTTTCGGCGGGTTCCTTTGCTCCGCAGGCAGCAAGGCCTATGACGAGAATGAGTGAGAGTACGATTGCGAGAATCTTTTTCATAAAATTACCTCCGTAATAATTTTTCTTTATTGTTTATTTCTTTCTTTAAATTGTTATTTTTTGGGGTAAGAGCCGAATCTGATAACACCGTCCTTTACGGAATCGATAACGGCGAGAGACTCAACGTGATAGCCCATAGCGCGAAGCTCCTTGCCGCCGGGCTGGAAGCCCTTCTCGACGCAGACTCCGATTCCCTCAACCTTCGCGCCCGCCTGAGCGCAGATGCCGAGAAGCCCTTTGACAGCCTCGCCGTTTGCGAGGAAATCGTCGATAATCAACACCCTGTCTTCGGCGGTCAGATAGTTTTTGGAGATGCCTATCTGCGTCTTTTGATTCTTGGTGAATGAAAAAACCTCACCCGTATAAATATCGCTGCCGACGTTTCTGTTGACGCCCTTTTTGGCAAACACGACGGGGACATTGAAATACTGCGCGGCTATGCACGCGATTCCTATGCCCGAGGCTTCTATGGTGAGGATTTTATTGATTTTTTCGCCCGCGAAAAGATTCCTGAACTCCTTGCCGATTGCGCATAAAAGCTCAATATCGATAAGGTGATTGAGAAACATATCGACCTTGACTATATCGTCGCCGACGATTTCTCCCTGATCACGGATTCTGTCTTCAAGAAGCTTCAATTCAATCACCCCGCAGGTTTAATAATGAATATGAAATTATTATAATATGCTTCCGTGTAAAAATCAAGATTAAAATTCACAAATTTGTCACATTTTGTGGAGAACTTCCTCACAGAAACATATATATTGTGGTTTAGCTTATTTTTCAAGCAGATACAGAAGAGACGATATCACGCTGTTTGAAACGAGGAATCCTTTTGAGTTGAGTCTGAAGCCGAGGCTGTCGCACTCTCCGAGCCCCGCGCGGGCAAATTCCAGGCATTTTTCACGGAATTCGCCGTCTGTTTTTATACCGTATTTCTTTTCCGCTTCTTCAAAGAGGATTCCCTGCCCGAGACGCAGAGAGAGCATGATATACTCCTGCGCTCCTCCGCCTTCGCCCTCATAAACGGGCTGCGGGGAGGCGAGATATTTTTCGATATCCCTCTCGTAATAGAATCTTTTGCCGCCAATCATCGAGTGAGCAGCGGGGCCGAGACCGAGATAATCCTCTCCCTTCCAGTATTTCAGATTGTGCCTGCTCTCGTAACCGGGCAGGGCGAAATTCGAAATCTCATAGTGGACGAATCCCTTTGAGGCAAGGTAATCCGCCGTCTGAAGATACATATCAGCGGCGGCGTCATCGTCGGGCAGGTCGAATCTCTCCGGGTGCTCCGCGAGGAAGGTGCCCGGCTCAACCTTGAGAATATAGGCGCTGATGTGCTTTGCCCCGGAATTTACGCAGAATTCAAGCGAGCGCACAAGCGATTCCGGAGTCTGAGAGGGGATTCCGAGCATAAGGTCGAGCGAGATGTTTTCAATGCCTGCGCGCGAGGCCCTCTCTATGGCTCTTGATACCTCGTCCCTGCCTGCCCTTCTGCCGAGGAGCTTTCTCTCGCCGTCAACCGCGCTCTGAAGGCCGAGCGAAATCCTGTTGACGCCGGCGGCGGAAAGAATCCCGAAATCAAAGGGGATATCCTCTCTGCCCGTATCCGAGGGATTGCATTCGGCGGTCACCTCGGCGCCCGGTACAATGCGGGCGCTTTTTACTATATCCGCAAGCCTCTGCGCGCCGAGAGACGAGGGAGTGCCCCCGCCTATATAGACAGTATCAAAAACATACGGCGATTTTTTAATATCGCCGCATATTTTTTCCGTATATTTTTCTTTTAATTCTTCT
Source organism: Oscillospiraceae bacterium (assembly GCA_902784155.1). GTDB lineage: Bacteria > Bacillota > Clostridia > Oscillospirales > Acutalibacteraceae > CAG-177. The sequence continues at coordinate 806 of CACZTQ010000157.1, read as the reverse complement.
CCGGCTCTCATCGAGTAGAAGTCACAGTAAACGCATTTCCCCGCGCAGAACGGTATATGCACATAGAGGCCGGCCGTCTTTGAATCAGCTGTCATCATCGAGCTTGAGCACCGCCATGAATGCCTCCTGAGGCACCTCGACGGTACCGAAATGACGCATTCTCTTTTTGCCTTCCTTCTGCTTTTCAAGCAGCTTTTTCTTTCTTGTGATATCGCCGCCGTAGCATTTCGCGAGAACGTCCTTGCGCATCGCCTTGACCGTCTCTCTGGCGATAATCTTGCCGCCGATGGCTATCTGAATGGGTATCTCAAACATCTGCCTAGGGATATTGTCCTTGAGCTTCTCGGCTATTTTTCTCGCCTTTGAATACGCCTTGTCGGAGTGGATTATGAACGAGAGAGCGTCGATGACGTCGCCGTTGAGAAGCACGTCGAGCTTGACGAGTTTGCTCGCCCTGTAATCGGTTATCTCATAGTCAAACGAAGCGTATCCCCTGGTCCTCGATTTGAGAGAATCAAAGAAGTCGTAGATTATTTCGTTCAGAGGCAGCTCATAGTGTATATCGACTCTGTCGGGAGTGATATAATCCATATTTTTAAAGACTCCGCGCCTCTCCTGACAGAGGTCCATAATGGTTCCCACATACTCCGAGGGGGAGTAGATGTGAGCGTCCGTGAAGGGCTCCTCGCAGGAGACTATATTCGCCGGGTCCGGGTAGTGAGTCGGGTTGTCGATTTCAATCTGAGTGCCGTCCGAAAGGTTGATTTTATAGACGACGCTCGGGATGGTTGTCACAAGGTCGAGGT
>CACZTQ010000156.1 GCA_902784155.1 Oscillospiraceae bacterium | reverse complement strand
CGGCTGTCTCAAACTCGCCGGGTCTGACAACGGTGTCATTGAGCACATCTTCAAGACGGGCAACGGCAGCGGCAAATTCGGCTTTTTCGGCATCGGAGAGAGATGATGTATCCATCGCCTTGATATCGGTAAGTCTTCTCATTGCTCCCTTGCTGTTTCTCGCTTCATTGAACTGCGGGAATTTATCGGGATAGGATTCGACATCTTTGAAACCGGGGTCGGTCAGAAGGCAGATGGAGAGCTTCATAATGACATCATTGCTGCCGGTTGACTCGTGAGCCTGATTATGGAAATAGAAGGTATTGTCGGGAAGAAGACCCGCGCCCGCGTCAACAATTCGGTATTCGTCGATATATTTATCTCCCTTGACGGGGGCGTAATCATCGGGAAGGTTTTCGCCGACGGGAACGCTGTAAGCTCCCATAGATGTTGAATTCAGATGGATTATACCGTCGCCGTTGAGAGTCTTCCATGAATCGACGATGGGATAAAGATTCACATTATAGTCGCAGATATCAAAGACCTCAACGCCGTAGGTGTCGATCTGATACTGAATATTTTTGAAGGAATTGACCTGCGCCTCGTGGAAAGCGTCCGTCTGCGCCCTGATATAGGCATCCTCGGGTTTATTGAGATATTTATCGGCGGCGGCCTTGTAGCAGTCCTTTGTTACAAGAGCCCACATACAGGTGCTGTATTTGAGATAAGGGTCGATAAGATTATCAACCGCTCTGTCGAGAATATCATTGAGCACGGCGTTCGGAAGGATTCTGAGCACTACGGAGAGCAGGTTTCCGAGCCAGGGCATTTTCTTATCCTTGATAAGATTCGGGAGCATCTCGAGATAGAGCGCCTCATCGCTGTCGATAAGACCCTTCTCAAAGATTTCGCCGAGCAGAATGGTGCCGTCAAGGGCGGGAACGATATAAATGATTCTCTCAAGATACTGACCGAGATCAGGATGTCTTGCGAGAAGATTGTTGGCAAGGGTACCTCCCTGGCTTATGGGAACTATATTCGCCTTGCCTGTGGGAGAGGCCTTAGCCGCTTTGACAACAAGGTCATAGAGCTCGTCAACTATCTCGTCGATATTGCCGAAAGAGCAGTAGGAGAAATAATAAAGATGATCTTCGCCGACTATCTCGGCATAGTCGTTGAGAGGTATCTGGTCATAGATGAAACTGACATCCTCTCTCGAGAGCGTAGCGAGGTTATCCTCATATTTATCCGCCTTGACATTATAGACCATTTTGCCCTCGCTGTCAGTGATAACCTTGCCGGCAAGGACCTCGCCGAGAGTGGCCGCCGCGTTTTTGGCGAGAGCGTGGCCGAAGTCATGCTGAGTGAAAAGCGTCAGGAGCAGAGGTCCGAGACATTTTTTAAGCGCGAGCTTAACGATATCACCGGTCGAATCAAGGAAGAACGGCATCTCATATTCGTTCCCTTGGGAATCGTGAGCAAGCGTGCCGTCTTCGTTATAAAGACGGGTTTTGGACTGAAAGACTCCGGGTATAACTACCGCGTTGCTGATTTCTTCGGGTTTTGCGTCCGGGTTTGTAAGATACGGAAACAGTCCGTTCTTCTCAACCTCATTTTCGGTGACGGTAACCGTTCCCGGCTGCGTATCCGCCGAAAAAGCAAATACCGGAAATACCGAAAGGACAAGCATTACCGAAAGAATAATTGCTGTTACTCTTTTTTTCATAAAAAGGTCCCCTTCCTCAAGGATTTGTTTATTGCAAACAGCAGGAGCCGGGTATTACCTGCTCTCCTGCAGTTTTAAGCCCATAACAGTTGCGCCGAACGCGTGAACAAGAACCGTGAATCCGTTTCTCTTATAGAATCTTATCGCCTGAGTATTGCCGGAGCCGACAATGAGCATAACGGCGGGAACGCCCTCGCTACGAAGGCGCGTGATAAGCCTGTTCATCAGCAGCGAGCCGCTGCCCTGCCCGGTATATCCGTCAAGAATATCAATGTGAAGATGAGCCGGGTATTTTCGTGAGAAGAGCTTCAGGACAAGCTGCTCCGCGAGAACCTCAATCAGGTTTATTCCCGCGTTTTTTCTTATGATTCCGAAATACTTTCCGAAGCGGCGCGAATAAGCTTTATAATCTTTTGCGCAGAGTATATAGCCCACCGCGTTGTCATCGTCGTCGGTGAGAACAAAGCAATTTTCGGGCTCGTTGTCAATGTAATAATTGCAGTAGGTATTCTCGATATACGCGCCGATTCTGCTGTTTGTACGCGCGTCATCGGGCCCGGTGCTCAGACACACGAATCTCACGCGCTCTCTGTATTTTTCCTCAAAATTCTCAATTTTCATATCTTACTGATTGATGAAAGGCAGTCTGCCGAAAAGCTGTCTGAAAAACGCTATGAACCTCGCAAAAAAGCCGGTTTTTATATTTACCTGCTCCGAAGAGCTCTCGGCGATGACCTTTCCGTCGGCAACGAGCTTCGCGCAAATCGAATAGGACTCTGTCGCGTTTGAAACGGTATAAGTCAGCGAGCCGCCGGGAGTCACATCGCGTCCGTCAACATACCAGTGAACGAGCGCCGTTGAGTTGAAAGAGCTGACATCCGCCGTAAAGCAAATACTCGTTTTATAATCCTCGTTGCGCTCGGGAATATAGTTCTTGATTCTGACCGTGGGCAGGTCATAAAGCGCATTGACGGTAAAGTCGGCGTTGACAACGTTAAAGCTTTCCCATCTTCCGCGCACTCCGAATTTTGCGGGAACGGGAGGAGCGGTGATTACGGTGCTGCCGGCATTGAACGGCACCTTCGCGACAACCTCTCCGTAAGCGACAAAGGTCGCTATATAGATTCTGGGAGTATATACGGCATAGGCGATTGCATCCGTCGCTTCAAGCGAATAGGAGCTCCACTTCCCGGTGAACTGATCCTTTTCGGGAACGGCGGGCTCATTGATGCTTCTGTCGCCGTAGTGATACGAAACCTTCCCTATTACGGTCTCCGTATCCTTATCCATAAACGTAACCGTATAAACATTGGCGGTATAGACCGCGTTTATTGTGATATCGCGGGGCTGAATTTCATAATCCTCCCACTCTCCCGAATACCCGGTTTTCTCGGGGACGGGAGGCAGCGGAATCTCATAATCCTCAACCGTAAACTGTCTGCTCTCCGCGGGAACACCGTCCGCGAAGAATTCGGCGGTATAGCGGATGGGCGTATAGACCGCGAAAACAGTCATTCCGCCCGGAGCGATTGTATAATCCTCCCATTCGCCGGTATAGCCGGCTCTCGGAGAGACTGCGGGCTCGCTGAGCGACCTGGTGCCGGCCGTGTAAAGAACGCTGCCGACAGATTCTCCGCCCGCAATGAAATCGGCGCAGTAGGTTATCTCTCTGACATCCGCCGTGAAGGTGACATCGGCGGCGGGCATCGATGCGGGAATCCCGGGCTTCCACCCTGCGACGGCGTAACCCGCTTCGGGAGTAACGGACGGAATTTCAATCTTTTCGCCGTATCCGAATTTTACGCTGACGGGTTTGCCCTGACAGACAAATGTCGCCGTGAACTGAACAGGCTCATAAACAGCCTGCACGACAATACCGCCCGTACCGGGAGTATAATCCTCCCATCTGCCGCTGAATCCGCTCTTCTGAGGAACAGCGGGCTCGTTTATCTGGGAGCCGCTGTACGCCTTATCGGCAACAACAGCTCCGTCTGCGACAAACCTGACGGTACCCGCCGCGGGAGTATCGGCAAAGCGGGCATAAAGATTCACATCCGCGTTTGCTGTGCAGACCGTGTTTTCCGTTACGGCGTTACCCTGAGAGTCATACCAGCCGCAGAATACCTTTCCGGAAACGGAGGCGGAAGGCATGGCGCCGTAGGGCATACCGTATGTGCAGAAGCCTGTACCGGTTACGGAGTTTCCGTTATAAAAAGTAACTCTGTACTCGGGAGCTTTCCAGATGGCATAGAGAGTATGGCTGTAATCTTTAGTGACCTTATCCGAAGCGGTTATTTCCTTGCCGTCGGCGTCAAACCAGCCGTCAAACTCATAGCCGGTTTTGGCCGTCACGGGCAGCTCTCCGTAGGAGGCGCCGTAGCGCACGGTTTTGCTGACGGTGTCGGCTGTTCCGCCGTCCGTATCAAAAATCACCGTATAAGTCGCGGGAGTAAACGCCGCGTACAGCGTAATATCGGAATCGTATTTCATCACGCTGTCGGAAGTTATCTGAGTTTCATAATCCTTAGCTGTAAACCATCCGGCAAAGACAAATCCCTTCTTGACGGGAACGGGCAGACGGCCGAAAACGGAGCCGAAACTCACGCGGATTTTATCCGTGTCGCAATTTCCGCCGTCCGGGTCGAATCTTACGGTATATGTATTCGCCTTCCATCTCGCGTAGAATACGCTGTCGGAATCAATGCCGACCTTGTCACCGTTTTTGATATAAGAGCCGCCTTCGGGCGAAGTGTACCATCCGGAGAAAGAGTAGCCCTTTCTCGTCGCTGTCGGAAGAGAATAAACGGTATCAAAAACAAAGTCTTTTTCTTTGGCCGTCGCTTTACCGCCGCAGGCGTCAAAGCGGACTCTGTAGGTATTAGCGCTCCATTGCGCGTAGAGTGTAACGGGCTCGTCGGGATAATAATTGTCGCCGGGCAGATATTTCTTTCCGCTGCCGTCCCTGACGGTATTCCACGCGACGAAGGTATAGCCCTTTCTCACGGGAACCGTTTCGCTGAGTGTTAAAGTGATATCATAAAGCTTTTTCCCGGGCTCCGGAGCGCCGGTGCCCGAAACGACGTCATAAATCACGGAATAAGAGTTTCTCTCCCATACCGCGTAAAGCGAGAGAGACGCGTCCGAATTATATTCCTGGCCGGGATAATAAATCCTGCCGCTGCCGTCATCCTCGGTATTCCAGTAAAGGAAAGTGAATCCCGTGCGCGAGGGTACTCTGCTGTCAAGGCTGAAGCCCGACTGCCCGTATTCTCTCACGGAATTTGAGGGCATATTTGAAGCGCTCGTATTATTCGCATAATACCTGACCGAATACTTCGCGGTGTCCCAGTGAGCATAGAGCGTTGTATCCCTTATGATTTCAACCTTTGACGAGGCGGTAACGGGATCCGAGCCGTCGTCTTCCTTCGAGATGAACCAGCCGAGGAAATCCTTGCCTCTAAGAGATGAGGACGGAAGATTCCCGTAAGTTGTGCCGTAGCTGACTTCAAGAGAAGTGTTGACGGCGGAGCCGCCGTTGGAGTCAAAAGTCACCTTGCTGACTATCGGCTTCCACTGAGCGTAAATTGTAATGCTTCTGTTATCCGAATATGTGTAGGGGCTCTTGAACGAGGTGCCCGAGCCGTCCGGCTCGGAATTCCAGCCCGCGAATGTGTAGCCGTATCTTGTAGGCGAGGTAAGATTCAGAGTCACCGTCTCGGTGCTTCTTCTGCTCTGATCGGAGGGCATACCATAGACGGTATCGCCCGCGCTGTTTGGATTATAGATAATATTGAAAGCTCCCTCTTCCCACTCGGCATAGAGACGAATGCCGGAGCTCTCTTTCATAATTGAGGATGAAGTGATTACGGTCCCGGTCGAGGTCTTCCAGTATTTGAATTTATATCCGTCTCTCACGGGCACGGGCAGCTCGCCGTAGGGTGAGCCGTATCTAACCTCCATGTGAGTGATTGAGATATTGCCGCCCTGAGGCTCAAAATATACGCTCTTGGGTATTCCCTCCCACTGGGCGTAGAGAATCAGGTCGTAATTGCCGCTGAAGGTTGAATTCTGCTTGTCATAGGCGGTACCGCTGCCGTCGGGAGAGGTATTCCAGTAATTGAAGGTATAGTTTGACCTTAGCAGTACCCTCGAAGTTATATCAAGGTTTACTGTTTCGTAATGCTTTTTGGTCTGATTCGAAGGAATATTGGAGATGGTCTCCCCGTCGGCGTTTGCGTTGTAGGTGATAATATAGACTTTTACATTCCAGTGAGCATAGACCGTAGCGTTGGAGCCTGCCTTGGTGTCGGCGGTAACCCTTGTGCCTCCGGAGGGCATGGTGTACCAGCCGTCAAAATCATAACCCTCGCGCGAAGGGACGGGAAGAGCGCCGTATGAAGCTCCGTCCTTGACGGTCCTGCTCGTTTCGCTGCAGACCGCCTTCCCCTGCCCGACGGAATCATTCAGGTCAAATTTAACCGTGTATTCCGCGTTGACCGTACCGCCCGCGTAATAGTCGCTCAGGAACATCGGGCATTTGAGAAGATATTTGAACTGATTGATTATCGTCTGCTTTGTCTTGGTATAGCCCCATCTGATATTGCAGGTGCCGTAGCTGTTGCAGTCCGTGAAATATACGGTGTCGCCGTTGACAGCAAGGACGAGGATGGTGTGGTCGTTGCTGCCGTAATCAAGCCTTATGACGTCGCCTGCGCGCACATCATTGACGCTCGACGATGACGTGAGCTTGGTCCAGTTCATCGGGTTTGAACCGACTATATCGTATCCGCATTGAATGGCGTAGCCGTGACACTGCCAGGCGGAGTAAAAAGTGGGATGGTTGCAGTATGTAGTTCCGTTTAAGGAGTGATTGCAGGGCGTACCGGTGGTCCCGCCCGGATTATTGGTCGATGAGCCCATATGATTCCAGTATCTGCCGGCGGGGAACTTTGCCTGCAGGGATGAGAAGGTAAGGCCGTCCTCACCGTCACCCGAGGCGGTGACAACGGGAATATCGCCGACAAAGGCGGAGTAAAAGTTAACGTCGCTGACGGTCTCGCCGCTCTCCAGATTGAGGCTGTATATGAGCTTGCCGTCGGTCATATAAGAGAGAGTAACGGGAGAATCAAGCCACATATCCGTAACGGTAACGCCGGGGACAGGCGCTTCATCCGTACCCGCTGAGAGAGAAACTTTTTTAATGCTCCCTCCGGCAAGGATAAACGCGGAGCCGCCGGCGAGAGAGAATCTCTTGATTGAGGACGGGGCGCCGTAAACCGTTTTGAAGCCGCCTGTCGAAATATTCACTCTGAAAAGTCCACTCCCTGAGCAGGCATATATGTATCCGTCATAATACGCAATCCTGTCATAGGAGGAATCGGAAACATATTCTCTGTCGGCAACGCCGGGGAATCCTTCGAATATCCTTCCGGCTT
>CACZTQ010000155.1 GCA_902784155.1 Oscillospiraceae bacterium | reverse complement strand
TGGGCCATCAGGGACTCGAACCCCGGACCATTCGGTTATGAGCCGAGTGCTCTAACCAACTGAGCTAATGGCCCTTATTCACAGCGGAATACATAATATCAAAACTTTGGCGGTTTGTCAAGAGATTTTTGACTCCGCCGGATTATGCATCCCGTTTTTGCATAAAGAAGGCGGCAAAGAAATCTTTGCCGCCCCGGTTAATAACGCTTTGAGTATTACTTGATGAATAATACCACGAGGGTTGCGATAAGCGAAAGCACAAAGAAAATAACAGCAAGAACCTTTGTTATCTTGACAAGCTTCTCTTCCATGGTTCTTCCCTTGTTCTTGCCGAAAAAGGTCTCGGCTCCGCCGGCGATAGCGCCTGACAGACCGTCTGAGCGGCCTTCCTGCATAAGAACTATTGTAACGAGAGCAATAGAAGTAACAACGAGAATTGCTCCGATAAGAATTTCATACCACTGCATTGGTTAAACCTCCGTTAGATTTTGTACTGAAGGATAATAACATATATAAACAATAATTTCAAGAGTTTTTTTGAAATATGTCAAAGTATTTTGCGAAAAACTCCCGTCAGCTGTCAAATGTTATCTGCTCAGCGCTGTCTTCGGCCGAGAGCGAAGCGCCGGCGGCGGGCAGATTCTTTGCCTTGAATCTGTAAACTTTCGCGAATTCGCCTTCTCTGTATTCCCTGACTCTGAAGACCTTCTGCCCCTTCTTGAGCGTCATTATATTGACGCCCGCCGCGTCCTTGGTGGTTTTGGTGTTGATAACCGCGGTGTTTATAAGCAGATATCTGCCGGCCGAAGAAATCACGACAAGCTCTTTTTCTTCGGGCAGCTGAATCGCCGCGACAAGAGGGGAGGAGTCGGAGTAGGCTTTTATCAGCTTCTTGCGCTTTGTAACGGTCTTGTAGGCGGCGAGGTCAATCTTGCTCGCCTTTCCGTTTTCGTAGAAGAATATCATGCTGCCCGCGTAGCTGCTGTCAGTAACAGCCATATATACGGGCACTTCGCCCTCTTCCATTTCGAGTTTCGCCGCGACATAGTCGCCCAGCACGCTTATCTTGGTGTCGTCAAACGCCGAGACGGATGCCTTGTAGCACTGGCATCTGTTTGTGAAGAACAGCAGCTCCTTGGCGTTTGTGGTCTCTATCGTTTCGATTATTTCGTCCGTTTCCTTGAGCTTGTGGGCATTGCTCATTCTGAGCGACTGGGGAGTGACCTTTTTGAAATATCCCTCTTTTGTGAAGAAAAGTGTTACAGGGTAATCGGGTACTTCCTCGGCCTCGGTTTCGGTGAAGCTCTCATAGGAATAAATAATCTCTGTCTTGCGGGGATTTGCGTATTTCTTGATTATTTCGTTCAGTTCATATCTGATAATCTGCTTGATTCTCTTCGGGTCGGCGAGGTCCGCCTCGGATTTCGCGATGAATTCCTCGAGCGCGCCTATATCCTTCTGGCGTTTGAGGAGGAATTCTCTGTTGAGGTGGCGAAGCTTGATTTCGGAAACGTATTCCGCCTGGACCTTGTCGATTCTGAAGCCTATCATAAGATTCGGAACGACTTCGCTCTCTTCCTCTGTTTCTTTGATTATACGGATTGCCTTGTCAATATCGAGCGAGATTCTTTCGAGAGCCTGATAGAGATGAAGTCTCTCCTGCGCGCGCTTCATATCAAAGCGGATTCTGCGCGTTACGCAGTTCATCCTGAAAGCAATCCACTCGTTGAGTATCTCGTTTACTCCCATAACTCTGGGATAGCCGTTGACGAGGATGTTGAAATTCGCGTTGAATGCCGCTTCGAGCGGGGTGGCCGCGTAGAGCTTCTGCATAAGCTTATCGGGGTCTGTGCCCCTCTTGACATCAATCGCGATTTTGAGGCCTTTGATATCCGTCTCGTCTCTTATATCGTTGATTTCCTTGAACCTACCGTCCTTGACCTTCTCGATGACCTTGTTGATTATCTCTTCGATCGAAGTCGTGGCGGGGATTTCGGTAATCTCTATGCAGTTGTTTTCTTTGTCATAGATATATTTGGCGCGCAGTTTGATTCTGCCTCTGCCGGTTTTGTATATCTCCTCTATTGCCGCGCGGTCATAGAGGAGTATTCCGCCGCCCGAAAAATCGGGAGCGGGGAGGACATCGTAAAGCTCCGCTTTGGGGTTTTTGAGCAGCTCGATTGTCGCCCTGCATATCTCTTCAAGATTGAATGAGCAGATGGAGCTCGCCATGCCGGCGGCGATGCCGACATTGGGGTTTACGAGTATTGAGGGGAATGTTACGGGAAGCAGGGTGGGCTCTTTTTTGGTGTTGTCGTAGTTATCCACCATATCGACAGCGTCTTTGTCGATATCGCCGAAGAGCTCGGCGCATATTTTGTCAAGCTTTGCCTCGGTGTAACGGGAGGCGGCGCAGACTATGTTTCTTGAATACGCCTTGCCGAATGAGCCCTTGGAGTCAACATAGGGGTGGAGCAGAGCCTCATAGCCCCTTGACAGACGCACCATTGCGTCATATATCGCGGCGTCGCCGTGGGGGTTGAGCTTCATGACTTCGCCGACTATGTTTGTGGATTTGGTCCTCGCTCCGTTGAGCAGCCCCATTTTATACATTGTGTAGAGAATCTTGCGCTGCGAGGGCTTGAAGCCGTCAATGGCAGGAATGGCACGGCTGAGAATTATGCTCATGGCATACGGCATGAAATTCTCTTCGATGGTGTCGGTTATCTGCTTGTCAACGACCTCGCCGGCAAGAGAAATATGGGTTTTGTCGTCAAGCTCTCTCGTATATTTCTTATCGCTTTTTTTACTCTTCTTTGCCATAAATACTCCAATCAGGATAATTCTGTGGGATCGATGTATTTGTATCCGTTTTCCGCGATGTAATCTTTTCTGCCCTGGAGATTGTCGCCGAGCAGGAGCTCGAATTTTTGTGTTGTTTCGTCAAACTGCGAGGGGTTTACCTTGATGAGCCTGCGTGTTGACGGATTCATCGTTGTCAGCGACATCATATCCGGCTCGTTTTCGCCGAGTCCCTTTGAGCGCTGGATTGTGTATTTCTTATCGCCGATTTTTTCGAGCGCCTCCGCCTTCTCTGTCTCGGAATAGGCAAACCACACTTCGTCGCCGCAGGTGATTTCATAAAGAGGCGATTCCGCTATGAAAACCTTGCCCTCGGCTATCAGCGTGGGCATAAGGCGGTAAATCATAGTCAGAAGCAGAGTCCTGATATGATATCCGTCAACATCGGCGTCGGTGCAGATTATCAGCTTATTCCATCTCAGATTGTCAAGGTTGAATGAGACTACGTCCTTGCCCGATTTCGGCTTTACCTTGACCTCGACGCCGCATCCGATTACCTTGATGAGGTCCGTGATTATTTCGCTTCTGAATATCTTGTCATAATCCTCTTTGAGGCAGTTGAGGATTTTTCCTCTTATGGGCATAACGGCCTGGAATTCTGAATCTCTCGCGAGAACGCAGGAGCCTCTTGCCGAATCGCCCTCGACGATGAAAAGCTCGCGGCGGCTGACATCCTTGCTGCGGCAGTCTGCGAATTTCTCAATCCTGTTTGTCAGGTTGTTGACGCCCTGAATGAGGTCGTGCTTTATGCCCTGGCGCGTCTTTTCGGCCCTGACTCTCGAACGCATATTGATAAGAACCTGGTTCGCGATTTTATCTGCCTCACCGGGATTCTCAATGAAATATATCATCAGCTGGTTTCTGATGAACTGAGTCATCGCGTCCTGAATGCCCTTGTTGTTGATTGCCTTCTTGGTCTGATTCTCGTATGATGTGACGGTTGAGAATGACGAAATAACCAGCACAAGGCAGTCGTCAATATCCTGGAAGGTTATCTTTTCGTTCTTCTGATATTTGCCCTTCTCTTTGAGGTAGGCGTCAATCTGATAGACAAAGGCGTTGCGTGTCGCCTTGTCGGGCGAGCCGCCGTTTTCGAGGAAGCTGGAGTTGTGATAGTATTCCTTGAACTGAACCTTGTTTGAGAAGGTCAGGACTATATTTGTCTTGAGCCTGTAGCTGTCAAGGTCGTCTCTGTCGCGGCATTCCGTCTCCTGCTTCCAGGACTGGATTGAGGTGAGCGTGTCTTCGCCGACGTTTTCCTTCACATAGTCGAGAATACCGTTTTCATAGTAGTATTCCGTTGTCTCGAAGGTCTTGCCTGTCTGATTTCTGTAAATGAAGCGCACTCCCGCGTTGACAACGGACTGATGCTTGAGCATATCGCGGAAGTATTCATCCGAAACCGCTATATCAGTGAAAACATCAAGGTCGGATTTCCACTTTATCCTCGTGCCCGTATCCTTCTTCGAATAGGGCTCCTTGACCATCTCGCCGTCGGGCTTGCCTTTTTTGAAGTTTAGAGTGTATCTGTAGCCACCCGCGTGAATCTCCGCCTCCATATATTCCGAGGCGTACTGCGT
>CACZTQ010000154.1 GCA_902784155.1 Oscillospiraceae bacterium | reverse complement strand
GTGTCATACTGATGATGCGGGAAATACTTGAGCCAGCGCTTGATAAGGCTCGGCGGAACGGGCTGCGCTCCTATATGCATGAGCCTCCACTGGTCGAGAAGGTAATGGTTGAGATCGACTCTGCCGTCCTCAATAGCGTCGAGTATATCCTGCGCCCAGGGAACAAGCAGCCAGACGATGGTGCATTTTTCTTCGGTGACCGCCCTGAGAATCCACTCGGGCTTCACGCCTCTGAGGAGCACCGCCTTGCTGCCCGAAACGAGAGAGCCGAACCAGTGCATCTTCGCTCCCGTGTGATAGAGAGGCGGAATGCAGAGGAAGACGTCGTCGTGAGTCTGGCCGTGGTGATTCTGCTCCGTAAGGGCCGAGGAATAAAGGCCCTTGTGATTGTGAAGGATGGCCTTCGGGAAGCCCGTTGTGCCGGATGAAAAGTAAATCGCGGCGTAGTCGCTCTCGTCAACGGCGACGGGCGGGGCGATGGATGAGCAGTATGACATCCTCTCCCAGCAGTCCTCGGAATAATCCGGGCCGCCCGGTCCTACATAAAACAGGGTGTGGACCTTGGGCATATCGTTATGTATCTCGTCAATCCGCGAAATGAATTCTTCGCCGAAAACGAGGATTTCGACATCCGCGAGATCAACGCAGTATTTGATTTCGTCGGCGGCGTATCTGAAATTCAGAGGAACGCACAGACAGCCCGCCTTGAGAATACCGAAATAAATCGGCAGCCATTCAAGGCAGTTCATAAGAAGTATTCCGACCTTCGCTCCTCTCGGGGTGCCCCTGCTGAGCAAAAGATTCGCGAAGCGGTTTGCCCTTGTGTCAAACTCAGACCAGGTCATCTCTCTCCTGTAAGGAGTGTTGGGAAGAGCCTGCTCGATGAGAGAAGCCTCCCTCCAGGTCTTTGCCCTGTCTCTTTCGTCGGACGGATTTATCTCCGTGAGGGCAACCTCGTTTTTGTAAAGTCTTGCGTTTCTCTCAAGAAACTCTGTGATAAGCATTTCTTTGCCTCCCTGTACCCCGGGAATAAAAAACGCCCCGGAGCGTATTATGCTCTGAGGACGAGTCAAACCCGTGGTACCACCTCAATTTACCGCTGCGCGGCCTCATTGAACGCACTTTAACGGGTGCTCCCGGCGTGACTACTCGGCTGACGCCTTTCGTGTTGCTGCTCGGAAAGGTATTCGGGTATATCCTCCTTAATGCCTCGCACCGCCCGGCATCTCTCTGAAAGGAAAAACATATCTTACTTGGTTTCGTCATAGCATTTATATAAATAATAATTATAAGGATTATAGCACCGCGCCGCGGGGATGTCAAGCCGTAAAACCCGCGCCCGGCATTTATATTCGCGCAAAAAAATAACGCGGGGCTGCCGGAGCCCCGCGTGTTTTGTCATTTATTCCTGCTGAAGGTTGAATGTGTAGGCGTATGCGACGGTGTTCTTTCCGCCTTCGCCCGCAGCGCCCGAATCGGTGAAATCATAGTTATCAGACCCTGTGTAGCCGCAGATTGCAACCGTCTGCCCGTTGGCCGCGATGCCGAGAGCCGCGTCTGCCGATGAGCCGCCGACCGAGGTCATGCACTGTTTCTTTCCGCCGTAAGAGATGAAATATACGAACGCGTCGTTATCTCCTCTGTTTTCTCTCTGGAAATCTCTGGTCGTTGATTTTGTATATCCCGTAACAACATAGCCGCCTCTTGCGGGAGCCACGCCTGTAACTCTCTCGTTTTCGAAGCCCATAAGCTGTGTGGGCGAGTACCAGCCGTCCCTGCCGTCGGGATTGATTTTAACCACGATTCCGTCGCTCGTGCCCTGTACGCCTCCGTTATACAAATCCTTGAAGGAGCCGAAATCTTCGCCCTTGGGAGCGGTCGAATAGTAGCCCGCGACAATGACGCCGCCGTTATCCGCGACGCAGATGCTGTTCATCGATAAGATTCCGCCCTCATAGAATTCTCTTGTCCACGCCAGGGAGCCGTCGGTATTGACCTTGGCGATGACATTGTAGGCTCTGTTACGCTTTCCGCCTTCAAAATCCGCGAACTCTCCCGCGTTTGCGGAGGTCTCGACAGATACATAGACCGAGCCGTCCGGAGCCTCGGCAACGCCTTTGACGGCGTTATGTCTCTGAGGATCGGAAAGAACCTTTCTTACCCAGATTTTCCTGCCGTCCGCGTCATATTTCGCGATAATGGATTTTACCTTTTCGCCGGGTATATCCTTGAGGTCGGCGTCGGCGCTCTTGGACTGACCGCCCGCTATGAAGCCGCCGTCCTGAGAAGCGGTTACGGTGTAAAACTCGTCGTCCTTGCTTCCGCCGAACAGCTTTATCCACTGCCTCTTGCCGTGTGAATTATATTTGACCATGATGCCTTCAAGGGTGCCCTTGCACTTATATTCCTTGTCGTCAACGAGGTCTCTTGCCGAAGTATAGCCTACGGCGATTATGCTGCCGTCCGCGAGAACCGCGACATCCTCAAACGCTGTCTGCTTGTCGCCGACGAGTATGTCGGTGAAGAGCTTTTTGCCTTTGGATGAATAGGCCTCGATAACGGCGCTCGAGTAATCCCTCGACTTTCCTTTGGCGTCGCTGAAGGTCGAGCCGACCGCAACAATGTCGTTATCCTCCGTAAGCGCGACTTCGGAGTATATGTTGTTATAGTCAACGCTGCCGAATGTGTTCAGGTCTCCTCTTTCAATCAGCTTCGTGTTGATGTAAACGGTGCCTGCGGTGCTTGTGAAATCAATGTTTCCGCCGTTGTTACCGCCGCCCGTCGCTATGTTTTCGGTGGTAGGCGACTTCTGGGTGGCCGTATTGACGGGTCCGGTTGTGTTCGCCGCCGTGCCCGTAACGTTATCGGGGTTTACGGGGACCGTCTGCCCCTGCGAGGGACGGTTGACTCTCGAATAAATCCTGACGTTGCCGCTGTCGTCGGTTACGGCCTGCACGCCCTGAGACTCCGCCTCTTTTGAAATCTCGGCATACTGAGAGGAGTTGACGGTCTGGCCGACATTGGTGACACCCGCTCTTGTCAGAATCTTTCTGTAATTTGAGGACTCAACCTCGGTGACCTTCGCGTCATCCTTCTTTATGGATATGCTTCCGCTGCCGTCGTCGGTGACCTCATAGCCCCTGACCGCCGCAGCCTGTCTGACCTTGCTGAGCTGGTCATCCGTGAGCTTTGACATATCGCCGTCGAAATCCTTTGCCTCGTCGCCCAGGGCGTCCTTGACAAGGTCAACAAGCTCTACATCCGAAATCTCCACGGGCTTGTACGGCTCGCTGCCGGGAGCCCAGGATTCGCCGGGAGCGAGCGTGGTCGTCTCCCCCTGCTCTTTATTCTTATTACAGGCGGTAAAAACAGACGCCGTAATAAGCAGGCAGAGTATAACGGCTGTGATTGATACTGCTCTGTTTTTCATTATAATCATAATCCCCCTTTATAAGCTTCCGGGTGCGCGATTTGCTCCGCCGCAATCTGACGGCCCTTTCGCGCCCCGCTGAGAGTATGCGGTTTATTACGGATTTATGCGGATTTTTCCGCTTTTATTTCGCAATTATAATATCACAATCATAATTTTACTGCAATATTTTTCTCAATGCCGCTAAAATTATTTACAAATAGCTTTAATTCAATTAATTTTTGTTGTATAATTCCACACATACAGAAAATGAAAGGTTGTTGAATTTGACAAAGAAGCAAAGAGCGCTCGCCGCTGTTGAAGCCCTCGAGGAGAAATATCCCGACGCGATGTGCACGCTTGATTACACGGACCCGCTCCAGCTGCTCATCGCAACGCGCCTTTCGGCGCAGTGCACCGACGCGCGCGTGAATCTTGTGACTCCCGAGCTTTTCGGCAGATACAAGACGGCGGAGGATTTCGCCGCGGCGGATGTAGCGGACGTTGAGAGGATTATCCACTCCTGCGGCTTTTTCAGGGCAAAGGCGAGGGATATCGTCAATATGTGCAAAATGCTGATTGAGAAATTTGATTCGAAGGTCCCCGATAACATAGACGACCTTGTGACTCTGCCCGGAGTCGGCAGAAAAACGGCGAATCTTATCGTCGGCGATATTTACGGCAAGCCCGCCGTCGTTGCCGACACCCACCTCATCAGGATTTCGAATCTGCTCGGTCTCGTTGACACGAAGGACCCGAAAAAAGTCGAGGCGGAGCTGCGCAAAATACTGCCCCCCGACAGGAGCAACAACTTCTGTCACAGGGTCGTTTTTCACGGCCGCGACACCTGCATTTCGGGCCGCCCGAAATGCGAAAATTGCTGCATGAAAGAGTTTTGCACTTCTTTCACATCGAAGAACTCAAAAAGGTAAAAAAGTGAAAAACTTGGTGAATAAAGTGAAGAAGTTGGCCCGAATTGCTTGAAAAATATGGATTTCGGGCGTGAAAACCTTTAAGTTATTCACATTTTCGGTGTTTTTTATGAAAAAAATTTTAACAAAAATTATCGATAAAAATTGGTTAAATGTGGACATTACGCTCGATTGCGGGCAGGCTTTCAGATGGGAAAAACTGCCCGGCGGGAGCATGCACGGAGTGGCCTTCGGCAGGAGCCTTACCGTGAGCGAAACAGAGGATAAAATCATCCTCGAAAATTGCGGCGAAGAGGATTTCGAAAACATCTGGCGCGGGTATTTTGACCTGGACAGAGACTATGAAAAAATCTGCGAAGGCTTCTCATCCGACCCCGCGCTCAGAGAGGCGGTCGCCTTCTGCCCCGGCATCAGGATTCTCCGTCAGGAGCCCTGGGAGGCTCTCTGCTCATTCATCATATCCCAGAATAACAATATCCCCCGTATAAAGGGTATTATCGGCCGCCTGTGCAGGGCGCTCGGCGATGACCTCGGAGACGGCGACTTCTCATTCCCGGGCGCAGAGAGAATCGCCCGGGCGGGAGAGGAAGCCCTCGCGCCGCTCAGAGCGGGCTTCAGGACAAAGTATATTATCGACGCCGCGCGCAAGGTCGCCGGCGGAGAGGTGGATTTTGACAAAATCAATTCTCTCGACGATGAGCAGGCCGCGCAGGAGCTTAAAAAAATCAAGGGTGTCGGCGACAAGGTTGCCGCCTGCGCTCTTCTCTACGGCTTCGGCAGGGTTGACTGCCTGCCGGTCGATGTCTGGGTGAAGCGCATTCTCTCCGAAACATATCCGGACGGGCTTCCCGCGTGCACCGAAGGGGTCCGAGGAATCGCCCAGCAGTATCTTTTTCACTGGCGCAGAAACAGGGATAACTGATAAATTCTATATATAATAATTTAAGCTCCCGCCCTTTGCCGCGGGAGCTTTGATTGTTTACGGAACACCGTATATTCTTATTTCTTTCGCGCGGGAGTGATTTTGCGCAGGACGTCATAATCAATCATATCCGTCTTGCTCGCAACCCTTATCATCGCGAGCTCAAGGAATACGCTGTCAAAGGCGGTGTCGAGGAAGTCAAAGAATATATCCATCGAAATCATGACCGCGACGCCCGAGGCGGGTATGCCGAGCTGGGTGAAGATAACGCTGTAGGCGGCGATTGCACCGCCGGGTACGGGCGGTGTTGCCACGGCGACAAAGGCGCAGAGCAGTATCGCTATTACCAGCCACAGAGCCGAGACCTGAATCTTGTAATAATAAGCCATATACACGGCGCAGATGAGGAAATTCACCGCTGTCGAGGGCATGAAAACAACCGAGCCCATCGGCTGACCGAATTCGGCGAAACGGCGGTTGATGCCGAATTTTGTTGTCAGGCAGTCAAACTGCTCGCCGTTGAGAGCCACAGACGACGCTGTGACAATACCGATAAGAAATGTCGAAAAGACCTTGCGCACAAGCGTTGTGAAAGGAACGGACTCGCGCGCGGAGATATAGATGAACATCACAAGAATACAGAAGACGAGCGCCCCCGCGAAGGCCGCAAGCGGCTTCCACATATTCAGAATCAGATGAAGGTCGTTTGACCATATAAGATTGAGAAGCACAACAAAAATGAAAAACGGCAGAAGCTTCGAAATCATCCCGGTTATCTGGACTATCACGCTGTTTGCCTCGTTTGTAATGGCCGTGAGAATTTTTGCACGCTCACCGAGCATAACCATAACCGAGGCGATGGCGACCGCCATGACGACAATCTGCATCGAGTTGCCGCCGGTGAAGGGCTCAATCAGGCTCTTGGGGATAATATTGAGGAGCAGCTCAATGCCGCCGTGAAGGTGGACCTGACTGCCGCCCGTGCCGTATGAGAGGCGGAAAATAAATACAAAAATGAACCCGGCAACGGTAGTCATGATAAAGATAATCCGCAGGAAATACTGCACCATCTTCCTGCCTATTGTGCCGAAAACCGCGCTGTTGCCTATGCCGAGGATTCCGCAGGCGACCGAGAAGAAAACCAGAGGCAGCTCCACGGTTGCCATCATACCGATAAAGGTATTGTTGAGCGGGGTAAGGAAATCGGTTTTGATAAACTCAATCGCCGTTTCGGGAAGCAGAAAGCGAAGGCCCGAGAGAAGCACCGCCGCCGCGACCGCAATCAGGAGCTTCACGATGGGGTTGAGCGCCTTCTTGCTGAATTTCAGCGTCACGGCGTTAATTCCGTGCTCATAGGAATAGACGGGCGCTCCGTCCGCGGAGCCGGCCAGCGTGCTGGTGCGGTTGCCGAAGAGGTTGTCGTCATCCTCCGTTTCGAGCGGATTGAACTTGTCGCCCTGCACCGCAACGGTTATTGACGGGCGGCCGAAAAACGAAACCTTGGTATAGACGAGCTCCGCTTCCTCGCCGAAATGCTCGCTGAAATCAATAAGAATCTCTTCAAACGTCAGACGGGCGAGAATCATGTTTTTACGCGGAGTACCGATGCTGTTGAGATAATTGTAAAAATCCTGCGATACAATGTCGATTGATTCCGCTGTCAGCGGCAGAATCTTTTTTTCGGGTACTATTCTCATCTGTTCACCTCAATAGTCGCCGGCCGCGGCAGTGCACAGCTCTTATCCGGCCGGAATATAGCAGAGAGAAAACTCTCCCCCCTGATAATGCAATTATATTACACACCCGCCGTGTTTTCAACAAAAAGGTGAACACCGGGGAAACCGGAAGCCGAAACACGGAGAAAGCAATCCTTCCGTCAGGCGGGAAAACCCGCGGGAGTCTTTCGAAACCCGCGGGCTTTAATCAACTTAACTTGTCTGTTTGTTTTTCACTTAAATGCGCAGCCCCGATCAGGCGTCGCCGTTAAGTCTTGCCATAAGCTTAATAGGAAGGCTGAATACGAAGGTAAGAACCCAGAGGATCTTCTCAAAGAAGGTAAGCTCATACTCTTCTTCTCTCTTGCCGCCGCAGTTATCGCAGGTGTACTCTTTGATGCCTTTTCTGAACGCGGTTGCTTCCTTGGTTATCTTTGCCTTGCTCCAGTTATGGCCCGTTGCGGGTTTGAGCTGAGGAACGATGTCATATTCATTGCAGTATTCGCAGATTCTGCCTGCGGTTGAACCGGCGGTTTCGCAGGTTGCTTCCACAGCGGGAATATCCTTCCAGAGGTGGTTTGTCTTGGGAATGACAACCTTCTTCTTAAGCTCTATGCCGCATCTTGAGCAGCGGACATAGGCCTCATTGCCGTCTGCGGTGCAGGTGGCTGCCTTGTAGGGTATGTTTTCGCGTGCGTGGCCCAAAGCGGCTATTACGGTTGATTCTTTCTCAACGTATCCGCATCTTGTGCAGTATTTTCTTTCGGTATAGCCGTCCGCGGTGCAGGTCGCCGCCTTTGCGGGATCGGTTTTCATGCTGTGACCGAGGGCGTTGTCTATCTCATTATAAATCTTCTTGTATCCGCAGATTTTGCACTGCTCGAAGGTATATGAACCCTTCTCGCAGGATGCGGGCGCGTTCTGGGTTTCGCCGTACTGATGGCCGGCGGAGTGAACGTAATTATAGGGCTCTTTCTTTTCGCCGCATCTTGAGCAGACTGCCGTGGTGTAACCCTGTTCCGTGCAGGTGGGCTCAACGACGGTCTCGACGTAGTCGTGACCGAGCGGATCGAGTATTTCGCCTTCAAAGCGGTCACACACCGAGCAGACATTGCCTCTTCTGCCGGGTTCAAGGCAGGTCGGCGCTTCGTTTACGGGAACATCCTTGTGGGGAAGTGTCTCGATTGTCTGATATGTTGATTCGTCAACAAGTCCGCAGTGCTTGCAGATCTTGACCTTGATACCCGCCTTGGAGCAGGTTGCCGGTCTCTTCTCAACAAATTCAAATTCGTGCTCAAGCTTCTGTCCGTCTGTGACGACGCTTTCTTCATCGCAATACAGGCAGTATTTTCTGGTCTGAGCGGGGCTGTCGCAGGTAGCGGGGATGGTCTCCTCCTGCCAGGCATGGCGTTCTCTGTGCTCAACATTCTCAAGCTTTGTTTCGGAGCAGCCGTCGTTGGTGCAGAGATAAACCTTGACAGCGTTAACCGATGTGCAGTCAACCTTTTCGTTTACATAATCGGCGTTAAAAGCTTCGCCCTCTGTCTCGGGTATGAGATTGCCGTCGTCATCCTTGAGAAGATTGCCTTCTTCATCTCTCTTGAAGCCGGTTATCTTCTTCCAGTCGTCCCCGTCTTTGCCTACGGGCACATAACTGCCCTGGTAATAAACATAAGCAACTCTGACAAAATTATGCTCAAGAGCCGGAATCTCTTCCTTCGAAGTAGCCTTCACGATAAGTTCAGCCTTATCTCCGGGGTTAGCTTTAAGCGAAGATTTAAGATCTTCGTCGCCGAGCTCGGTCCATGCGTCCTCAAGAGCCTTGATAATATCGTCGGCCTCATTGATTACGCTTCTGGACTTGACAATAACCTCGGCAGCAGCCTTGACTATATCGCTGAAGACATATCTTTTTGCCGAATCGTCATCTGTGCAGGTCTTATCGGCGCCGGTCGCCTCTTTATAAATCTCGTCGTTGTCGTGGAGTATTTCTTCTTCAAGAGTTTCGCTGTTCACAACCTTCTTCGTATGATGCTTTACTGCCATCTCGATTTTGGCTGCGATTTTTTTCGCGATCTCATCTATCTTACCCTGAGCCTCGGAATCGGTTGCGGTCGCGGCGGGCATTTTGCCCTCCTGGAACGCGGCAAGCATAGTGATATTGATAGCTTCCGCTACGTCATTGACCTGGTCCTTTTCGGCTACAGCGTCGGTTCCGGTAGCGTCATCATAATCGTAGTTTGCTCTGTCGGTATCTTTTACGACATTCTCAATGGTGTCGAGAGCTTTTCTGTCGCTCGCCTTCGCAAGAACCTCACCCGTGGGAGTGGTTGAATGGTAAGGACAATTCTCTATAAGACATACCTTGACTCTCTCGCCCTTCTCGGTGCAGGTGGGCTCAAGGGTTGTAACCCATCTGGATTCGGTATGGACGCTCGGAGTGGCGGGAATATCTTTGGTAAGGTCTTTGCCTTCTTCGTCTCTTATGAACTTCTTGCAGTAGTTACATCTGAGCTTCTTGACGCCCTTGTTGACGCAGTCGGGCTCCTGAACGGTAACCCATGAGCCGGAGCGGTAATTCTCAGTATGCAGGTTGGCGAGCTTCTCTTCGCCGAGAACTACTCCGCAGTCGGCGCACATTGTCTTTCTGACGCCGTCGCCGGTTGTACCCTTATCATAATCGGGGCAGGTGGCGGGAATGGTTTCAACGATAACTTCCTTGTCGCCTCTCTTGTCGCTGTGACCGAGAGCGGGAACCTTGAACTCTTCGTGATATTTCTTACACCACTCGCAGATAACAACGGTCTTGCCCTCGCCCGTGCAGGTGGGAGCAACCGATTTATCCGAGTCAATGAGTCTGTGATGGTCAAGAGCGAGGGCGGAATTCTTATAGGTCATCTGCTCTCTGTATTTGCCGTATTCTTCAACCATCTTCTTGTTGACAACGGTCTTCTGCTTGTCGGCTGAAATCTTTTTCCAACCCGAGTTTACGCCGTTGTTGTCGTCGCCGAATAAGACGTAATTGCCGAGCTTCTCGCCTTTGGCGTTGACATAGTCAAGATAATATGCGTAATCCTTGCCTTTGCCTTCAAGATCCTTTATCTTTTTGCCGCAGTGCTTACACTTGAGATTGACATAGTTCTTCTGGCACTTTGCGTCTGTTGAGAAATAATCGCTGCAGCTCTCAATCATATCCTTCGGCTCAAGGATTGTGAATTCGTGCTTGCTTGTATCGGGCTGAATTGTCTTGGCGTTGGCATAGTCCCAGGTACCGCAGACTGTGCAGTATCTGGCCATCTTACCCTGGTCCTTACAGGTCTCTTTGAGAGTGTTGCCCTCGGAGTCAACGATATAGGTCATCTCTTTTGACCATTTGTGAGACGATTTGTCAAGCTTCTCGCCTGTCTTTACAAAAGCGCCGCACTCGGAGCAGTAGTAGTCGCCCTCATAGCCGTTTCTCACGCAGGTTGACTCTGAGCTGTGTCTGATAACATCGTTGAGATGTCTGTGATCGTATTTGACCTGAATTCCCGAAGGAGCGCCGTCACCCAGATAAATAGAATCCCAGAGGGTGTCGTGACCCGGGAAATAAATTGTCTTGATTGATGAACGGACAAACGCGTCCTTATCAATGCTTTCGACAGAATCGGGAATGAATACGTTCCTGACCTTGAGGTCTCTGAACGCCCATTTGCCGATCTTCTTAACGGAAGGAGCTATTGTTATCGATGAAATCCTGTCGACGTAATCGATACCCGTGTTGAGATCCTTCCACGGAGTCTTGTTTTCTTCTTCATCATCCATTGCCGGAAGATCTGCGAAAAATACAACCTCGCCGTCATCGTAGAATCTCCAGTATGCACCCTCGTAAACGGCTCTGTCCGTTCTGGCTTCATCGGCTGCGCTTGCCACAAGGCCGATGATTCCGGCACTTGAAAATACGCCGAATACCATAATGAAAGCCATTACGGCAGAGAGCGTCCTTTTCAAATACAAGGATGTGTGTTTCATGTAATCCATCTCCCTTACATAAAATAAGCGTAATATAACAATTACAGGTATGGCGATTTTATCACTAAAAATCAATGATGTCAAGCCCCTTCACTTTACACCATATATATAAAACGCCCCTTATTTTTATGAAAATACATATATATTGTGTTTGCTCTTTTCTCTGATTTTCACATATTGTGGTTTAAATTTTTTCAAAAAAATAAAAAAAAATTGAAAACAGCCGTGATTTCCGCCTTCGGCAGCTGCCGGAAGCTCTTTTGCCGGGTTTAATTATATCCTCTTTATATATTACATTATTATATGTATGTATTCTGAGCTCCCGGGCGTAAAAACAGACCGCGCGGTCATAACCGCGCGGTCCGGGTTGATTATTTTATTCTGGCATTGTCTTCAAAAACGGGAAGTCTGCCGAAAAGTCCTCTGACAAAGGCGACTATTCTCGCGAAGATGTTGGTGCTGACATTCACGACCTCTTCGGAGGTTGTTGCAATAACATCCTTGCTGCCGGTTTCTTTGACAAGACTTGCTGAAATCCTGTACTGCTTCTCGCTCGCCTTGCCTATTGTGCAGGTATTGCCCTCGGCGCCGTTTGACCATCTGATTTTATAGCCTGCGGGAGCCTCGTCGATATTCGTATGGAGTATGACCTTTGAGTTGTAGGGTACCGAAAGAGTGGACTGATACTTCTTTATCTCGATATCAAATCTCGGGTCGGTTTCCCATACGGCGTAAAGAATGACATTTGAGGTGAGATTGAAGCTCGCTCCGGGATTATACTCGGCCTTTGAAGCCGATGACGATTTTGCCCAGCCCTTGAAGACGAAACCTTCTTTTGTGGGTTTTACGGTCGAGAGGGTGATGCTTCCGCTGCCGGTCTTGGCTGCGGGAGCGTTTTTGCCGCCGTTTGCACTGTATGTAAGAGTGTATGTCGTCGGGGGTTCAACGGGCTTTGCGGGGGCCTTCCATACCGCGTAGAGAGTTACATCCTTTTTGAGGCCTTCGTATGTATCGCCGGCCTTCCAGGTGGCTGCGGTCGCGGTCTTGGATTTTGCCCAGCCGAGGAATTCATATCCGCCGTCTCTTGTGGGGATGGCTTCTGTGAGGACTATGTCGCCGACGCCGGTCTGCTTATAGGGAGCGTTTGAGCCGCCGTTTGCGTCAAAGGTTATTGTATAGATAACGGAATGCTGACCGTTATCGCCCCAGATTGCGTAGAGGGTGGAGTCCTCTTTGAGCTCGAACTTGTCGCCGGGCTGATACTGTCCTTCAACAGCTCTGTCGGTTGTAGCCCAGCCGAGGAACTCGGAGCCGTCCTCTTTTGTGGGAGCGGTGCTGTCAATATCAATCTCGCCGGAGCCTGTCTGAGTTTTGGGCTCGCCTGTGCCGCCGTTTGCGTTATAGATAAGCACGAAGTCTCCCTCGGGGATGGGAACGTTGGTCCATACCGCATAGAGGGTAATATCGGCAACAAGGGTAAAGATTGCGCCCGCGGAATACTCGGGTTTATCGGCTTTTGCTGTTTTTGCCCAGCCGAGGAAATAGTAGCCGACCTTCTCGGGAACCGCAACCGAAAGCTTCACGGGGCCGTTGCCGGTGAGAGCGTCGGGTTTGCCTGTGCCGCCGTTTGTGTCATAGGTGAGGGTGAAGTTGGTATGCACGTCGGTATCGCTTGCGCTTGCAACAGCGCCGTCAGCAGGAACGGGGTCATCGTCTGCCGCGATAGCGGTGCCCGAGAAACAGCTGAAAACCGTTGTCACGGCAATAATGCATACCGCGATTCTGAATAAAATTGATTTTTTCATTCTGAAAAAGTCCTCCTTCGTTTCATAAAATCATATACTTCTCAGTAGGTATTTTAGACTCTGTTTATAATACAGTCTCCCTGTAATCCTGTATTATATATGATAAAAACAGGTTTGTCCAGCATAAAAATTCTTATTTCACTTGTGACGGGCCCCTGCGGGATTATGTTAAAAACCGAAAATACATATATATTGTGTTTATCCGTCTCAAGCCATTTCACATATTGTGGTTATATTAAAGAAAAAATTTTTTAAAAATTTTATAAAATATTTATTGTTTATAAGCGCGCGGGCGCCGGATTCTCACGCCTGGGGCAATACTCAATTGACATACCGCCCCGCGAGTTGTAAAATGATTACAGAGAAAAATCCTGCGGAAAGGGTGACTTCAATGATTAAAAAAACGCTCTGCGTTATTCTCGCTCTCTTTTCCCTTCTCTGCTGCCTTACGCCCGCCTCGGCTCAGAGAGAGACGGGTAAAATCTCGGTTAAGCTGAGAAGCGATATAGCGGGCGTGACGGAGGAAGAAACCGAAAAACTGATTGAACTCAAATCGGACAATGTGGTTTTCAGCTATGAGAGCGGCACCCCCGTTTCGTTTTATGATTACGCGGGCTCGGTTTACAATGAGCTGGCGGTCGCGGGCAGAAAATACGGAGTCGATTATCTGCTTGAGGCGGCCGAAGGCTTCACCCTGCCCGAAAAGATTGAAGCCGGAGATCTCGACATCGAATGCGACAGCGGAGTGCGCGTTATCTCCGCGAGTATCGTCTCGGCGAGGAAGCGCGATGCAGACGGGGATTTTTACACCTTCACGGGGCTGAGAATAACCGCCGAAATACTCGCGGACGGCAATCTCTTTGAGAGAATCGCCGGATTCTTTTATGACATTTATCTTAAAATCAGAGCTTGGTCGCTGTATTGAGTGCTCTGCGAAACAATTTCGCCCGCGGGATTTCCGCGGTTTTTTTGTTGCGGATTATTATAATTAAAACAACCCGGTGTGTACCGGGTTGCGTTGTATATATTCGCGAGTGTTACAGCGCTTTTTTAATG
>CACZTQ010000153.1 GCA_902784155.1 Oscillospiraceae bacterium | reverse complement strand
GGTTATGTCTATCGAATTGATAGTCCAGATGGATACATACAAATCTCTTCTGTGCATCATCCTGCAAAGCTGCTCCGAGCAGAATGTATAAGGGGAATTAACGCCCATTGCGCCTATTGACTTCAGCTTCTCTACCAGCGCCTTGCCGGTGGGCAGGTCCTCGGCTTCCTCTCTGGTTATTGCGTGATTGAGATAAAACGGGATTTTTGAATTGCTTTTTACTTTTTCGACCCAGTCTTCCCCGACTCCGGTGTAAAACGCTCTTTCCTCGAGATTGTATTTATATACAAGCTCGTCAACCGCAGGCAGATTTGCCGTCGATTTGAGGTCAAGGTTTATTTTGCACTTCCTGCTGCCGGCAATAATTTTCAGGGCCATGTCAAGAAGCTCGCCCTGATTGCTGCCCGGCTCAGAGTTGTGTATGATTACGGGAGTACCGTCAGGTCTGAATGATACGTCCATCTCGATACATCTTGCCCCGTGATATATGGAATAGCCTATGGATTCGAGTGTATTTGGTTTCTGCCCCATAGCTCCCGCGTGATGGGTTACGGTAAAGCCGTACATAAGCTCGGGGCATTCCCAATCGTCGTTTTTCTTGTTTGAAAACAGCTTCTTTAAGCTCTCTGCAAATGACATATAGCACCTCTTGATTACTCTGATATTTCTCCGTCTTCGGTTCCGAACTGCGTAAGGTTTTCGGCTATCCTGACGCGTCTTTCGTTAAGCTCGCGATACATCTTGTCGCGCTTCTCTTTATTTATATTATACCATATCATAGGTATCATACTTGAAATGACAATAAAGGCGGGTATGATAGTCGCCATGGCGAATATCCACTTCTGCGCTCTTTCGGGCTGCTCCCTGCCTTCGGTATATGCCGTCTGGTCATATCCTATCCACTGCTTGTATTTCGGCTGAAGCACGCCGTTTAGTCTCGAGGGAATCTTGCACATAAACGTGCTTGCAACCGAGAGGGTTGCCTCGTTTCTGAAGCCGCATTTCCACTCGATATAGTCGTTGCACTCGTTGCTGATTTCCTGCCCCGAGAGGCTCTTTACGCCCCACATTGTAGCGTAAATGATTTCCCACAGCGCCGTGACGGGAAGCATCGGAATTCTCTTTGTGAAAAACCTTTTGCCGTTTTTGTCTTTGAGGAACATTCCGTAGAAAAACAGGGGAATATAGAAGGTCTTTGCAAATGCCTGCGATACGGCATAAAGGCTGCGGGTTGAAAACTTCGTTGTCAGATAATTGTATTTTGCAAAGCCGATGGGCTGGAAGAAAAACGACGGTATTCCGGCGATTGTCTCAAAGGTTGTCATATTGAGCACCTGACGGTAATAGTCGTTTGTCGTAAGTCCCGTTCCGAATGAGCCCAGAGCGTTGCTGAACATATACATAAGAATCGGTCTGTTGGTAAAAACGATTTTAAGGCTTTCAATCAGCTTCGCCGTTTCTATCTTCTGGTGCACACGCTCTTTGGCGAGTCTGCAGTATAACGATATGATAACGCCCGAAACAACCGCAGTGAGCGGCCCAACAATAAGGAGCGAGGCTCTTATCATATCCGCGCTTGTTTTTGTCGCCGATTTTACAATGCCGTTCTTTATGAAATCGAGCATGAATTCAATAACAAGGTCGGGCAGTCTTGAATAGATTATGCTGAAATAGCTTGAAATCGCGAGCAGCCGCCGCCTGTCGGACGGGTAGGGGGTTATGGTTGAAATGTAACCGCCTATGGCGACGTTTTTAAAATTGGAAAGAAGCTCGAATGTCATATCGAGCGCCGCGTACGCAAAAAACTTCGGCAGATATCCGAAATTGTTTATGTGGGCGGGTGAGAATATAATGGGAAGAAGCCAGAATATTGTTGAAACAATAGCGAGCGGAATGCCGCCGATGAAAATATACGGCACGAATTTTCCCCAGCGGGTCCTTGTTTTTTCAATAATACCCGCAACCAGGAAGTCGTCAATTACATCCCAGAATCCGGCTACTATATTATATTTTGACTGAAGGGGCAGGCTGATTTTGAGAATGCTGTCAATAAAAAGGTCCTTGTGACCGTCGATGTTGAAGCCTCGGCTTCCGTCAAAGAGCATATAACCGATGGTTTGGCGGCGGTTGATAACTCTTCTGTCAACATCAACGAGCTGCCTGAGCTTCGCGTTGGTTTCTTCAAGCTCTTTGCCGTAATTGCTGTTTTTCAGTTCCTCGCTCACCGGTTACACCTCCTTATTTCATTTTGCTGCGCATTTCTTCTTCTTTTATGCGCGCCTCTTCTTCTTTTCGCCTTACTTCCTCCTGCATCGCGGTCAGAGCGTCAACCATCTTTTTGCGTATTTCAAGCTCGCTCATTCCCTCTTCAACATACCGGAAGTAATCCTCGCTCGGCAGACCTCCTATGTAGCAGGGGGTGTGTTTTATTTTGAGCCCTTTTTTCGCGAGATATAAGTTATAGACAAGTATCACCGCAACAAGCAGGATATAAAGAAACGCTCCTGCGCCGGGTTTTATCGAAGATACCTTCAGAGTATCGGTGATAACAAGATAAGGCTCCGTGATTTTTTTGTCAGCGGTAAAAACAAGAATGAGTGAAGCCGCTGCCGGCAAAAGCATTATGAGATTCAGAATAAGGTTTCTCTGCTTTCCGTGCTTTCCGAGCGACATAAACAGGCAGATCAGGCAGACAAGAATCATCACAACCGAAATCAAAAGAAGCACAAGCGGAAGGTCGGGGAAGCTCCCTTTGAGGGCGCTGCCGATTATCTTGCCGAAATCCGAGAATGAAATATACTTGTAAATGTCAATCGCGTTCACGTTTTTAACGCCGCTGTCCGCGGTGAAAACGCAAAGCGGAAGGAACAGCGCGGAAACAGGCAGGAGCGAGAGCACAATCCGCACAATGGCGGGCGCGGAGCCGAAAAACGCGGCCTTTGCCCTGTCAATACCGGGCTGATGCTTTGCGTGCTCGATTTCGGCCTGTTCGCTTTCGGCGAGCAGTCTTTCATTTGATTTGAAATAAATCAGGTTTACTCCGCACGAAGGACAATCCTGCTTCCAGTCGGTAAAATGCAGCGTCCTGCCGCAGTTGGGGCATTTAGCCATTATTCCCGCCTCCGATTCATATATTATAATTATATTTCATATCGAGGTTTTGTCAATATGCCGCGCCGGAATGCTCACGGCGCAAAACTCAGTCATACTCTTTCGTTTCAAGAAGTGTCATATTCACATTGAGGTTATCGTCGATATCGGCCCTGTAGATTTCGTCATAGTTTATTCCGACGGGAGAGCGCGCCTTGACGGTAACGGTTGTGGAGCCGCTTGCGAGCCCCGTGAAGACAATGCTCACGGCGAAGCTGCTTCCGTCTTCCTCGGCGTGATTTTCGCTGTAATACTTCTTCTCAATATCATAATCGAGAAGCGAAGGGTCCTCGATTTCGGGGGTGTATGAGGGCCCGCCTCCGTCAAACGAATCATATTTCAAAGTGTATTTCACGGCCTCGTTTTCTTCCGGAATATACTCCATTGAATTGCGTGACTCAACCGAAACGGTTATGTCGTGCTCCGGCATTATGAATTCAATAATATAACCCTTGCTCTCGTCGTAGCCGGCGTTGAATCTCTTGCCGTCAACATAAAAGGAATAGTCTGTGTCTGTCGCGATAATGCCGTAATAAAGCTTAACCCTGGCCCCGGCTCTGTAAGAATCGCGGGCGTTTTCAAACTGACTCTTTTTACCGCCGTAATCCACATTGTATTTTGCGGCGCCGCAGGCGCTAAGACACATCAGCAGTATTCCTCCGATAAGCAGTATTGACAGTATTGCCGGCAGTTTGCTTTTTCTCTTCATATTCTTTTATTTACCCGAAATGTTCTTTCTGAGCATTGCGATTTCTTCTGCCGTCATTCCGCCCGAGAGAAGGAAATCCTCGGCGAATGCGGTGAGGTCTGTTGTTTCAATGTCGATTGTCTCGTCCCCGGTGAGGCTCTGAATCATCGGCTTCAAGACATTTTCAACTATCGTTTCGTATTTTTCGCTGTCGGTCTTTCTCGTGATTCCGTAATAGTTTGAATAGGTCAGCATATAGTCTTTTTCAATATCTTTATAGCCGGCGCCGCAAAGGGCCTCGATGAGCATACAGACAAAACCGGTCCTGTCCTTGCCTTCGGTGCAGTGAATGAGATACGGGCCTTCGCGCTTTGCCATTTCAGAGAGTCCTTTTGCGACCTTCTCTTTGAATTCGTCCGAGCCGTAATTCATATTGAGCGCTATGGGAGCAACCTTGCCTGTTTCATAGAGCATTTTGAAATAATTGCAGCTGAGATCCTCTGCGCTCATATATTTTTCGATTTTTGCGTCGTCGTCGGAGAGATTAAGAATGAAATTCACTCCGGCGGTTTTAATCAGCGAATTCACGAAGGTAGCCCTGTTATGCTGATTGTCGCAGGGGGATGCGGAGCGGTAAACGGTATTTTTCTTCATACCGTAGGTGTTTATGCTTCTGAAATTCGCAAACACTTCGTCGCTCTCAAAAAGCTTGCGGTCATCCTCGTAATGAATATCTCTCGACTGCTGAATCTTCAGAAACTTTCCGCCTTCTTCGCGCGTTATCGAGGCGGTCATTCCGTCCTCAAGGCCCGCGACATTCCAGAGGTCGTCACCGTTGTTTATTGCGGCTTTTATATAATCATATCCGGGATAGTCGATAAGAAGCGGCTCACCGTTCTTTGTGTAATAGCCGTTGTAATAGGGAATTCCCTCAAGCTTGTAGCCGTTTGAAAACTCCACATTGACGCTGTCGCCGTGACTGTATCCGAGAGAGTTGAAATCCTCTCCCGTCATTTTGATATATACTCCGCCGAATTCGGGCTCGTGGATAATCTCGAGCCCTTCGGTCTTTTTACCGGAGGGGGCTTTGCCGCACGATGTCATGGAGAGAGTGCCTGCGATTATACAGATAATCAAAGCAAGGCAGGATAAGAATCTGAGCTTTTTCATTTTTGATTTCTCCTTATGTTTAATCGTTGATTGTTCTGAGAATTATATCGACGGTTTCGGAAATCTGTTCACCGGGTGAGATTGTCGCCTTTCCGTCGTGCTTCTGCGGCCCGTATGAGCCGAATTGAGCGTGATTGCCCCCGTCGATTATATATTCCTTTGTACCGGGAGGCAAAAGAGACTTGCTGTTTTCGAGTTTTTCCGGATTGAGCACTCCGTCACCGGAGCCGTAAATAAGAACAGTTTCGAGACTGTCATCAAGCTTTTCTGCGGGATAAGATGCCAGCAGAATCAGACCGTCTGCCGATCCGGGATTCCCGGCCGCATACGCCGCGGCGGCAACTCCTCCGAGCGAATGCCCCGCTAGATAAACCTTCTTGTAGTGATGATTCTCTAAAAATACATCGGCCTTGTCAATATCAAAAAAAGCAAGTTTAAACGGCATTTTAAGAACACAGGAATCAACGCCCTGCGCGGCAAGACGGTGAAGAAGGGGAGAGTACGCCGTTTCCTCAACCTTTCCGCCGGGATAAAAGACGCAGACCGCGTCATCCGAGGGGCCGTCAAAAAACCAGCCGTATTCCTCCTGCGATACTTTTACCGTATCATCGGATTTGAGCATCCCGGCGGCGTAGGCATCCGCTCTGCTGTAATCCGATAAGTAGATGAATGCTCCGGCAATAATCACGGCGGCGATTATCAGCGGAATTAGAATTCTTTTTTTCATTGAAGCCGCCTCAGTCAAAAATTTGCCCTGGAAGTTTAAGCTTCACTTTGGGCGGGAAAGCTCTGTCGAATTCTTCGACATCGGCATCGTCAACATAATACCCCTTGGGAGTCTGATATACTCCCGTTACGGAATCAAGGTATCCGTCAATAAGCTCCTTGCAGAGGAAAAACGATGAGTCCGCGTCCTCGGGAAGATCGTGATACCTTATACCGAAAACGGAGGCGTAATCGAATCCGCTCTTTCCGTAAAAATCGATATTACCTTCAAAAAGCACGGCGCCGAAGCCCATCTCTTTTGCTCTCTCAAGCGAATAATCAAGAATCTTTTTGCCGTATCCTTTGCGCTTCAGCTCCGGGGTGATGCAGATGGGCCCCATTGTGAGAACGGGTATTTCTTTTCCGTCATCCGAAATAATAACGGTTTTCATAAACATATTCTGGCCGATTATGCGGCCTTCGTATTCCATAACAAAATCAAGCTCCGGAATAAACGCCGGGTCATCGCGCAGCACGTGAATGACATAGTGCTCGCTGCAGCCGGGTTTATAGATATTCCAGAATGATTCTCTGATAAGATTCTCAACCGTCTTATAATCTTCAGGTGTTTCCCTGCGGATTATAATATTATCTGTTTCCAATATTACACCTTCAATTATGTTTTTTCTTTTTGGGCTCGGGGAGACCGGCGTAAATTGCTTCAATAACCGTGTGCAGTAATTCCCTGTCATCGGTATTATCCGCAAGCAGCATTTTCTTCGCTCCCTCATAGGGAATTTCCTCCGGCGCATCAGGCATCAGCTCTCTTGCCCGGTCCGTTATTTTAAACAGAAGACGGTTATCATAGATTCCGCCGATTACCTTGCCCCTGCAGTAAATAATGTATTCGCCCATCATGGCGCGGTAAGAGATGCCGTCGCATTCCGACAGCTGTTCGAGTATATATTCGAGATACTCCTTTGAAGAAGCCATTTCAGTCC
>CACZTQ010000152.1 GCA_902784155.1 Oscillospiraceae bacterium | reverse complement strand
TCAGCTCAAGAGAGGGATATTTTTCTTTTATGAATTCTTTCGTCCCGTCGGTTGAGCCGTTATCGACAATGATAAGGCGGAAATCGCAATGAGTGTTTTTAAGCAATGAGTCAATTGCCTTGCCGATTGTTCTTATATTGTTATAAGTCACAATGCAGCCGGTTACTTTTTTATCCATTGAAACGTTCCTTTCCGTGGCACACGGGTGCAGGGCGCCGGAAATCCGGCTTACCGCTCAGCGGTGTTTAAAAAGACAACCGATAATTATCAGTCTGAACCTGATTTTCTTCAGAAACGGAGTGGCTCCTCCGGTAACGTTGCCGCCGTGCCTTCTCCAGAGCATAAGGGGCTCCTCGATGAGAGAGATACGCTCCCTGTTCTTTGATGCGACGAGGCCTATCCACCAGTCGTGCATCGGCAGATTCGAGGGGAAGGGGAGTACGCTGCCGAGCAATTCGCGTCTGAAAGCCATACAGCAGCCGACAAACGAATTCCTGATGAGATTTTTAAGAAAACCGGTATTGGTGTCATATATTCCGAAGCAGGTCTTCCCCGTAGATTTAAGCGTGGCATCCGTAACGCTCGCGTTGTGAAGCACAAGGGAAGCTCCTTTTTTTAACTCTTCCGTAACCTTCTCAACCTTGCCGGGCAGCCATACATCATCCTGATCGCAAAGGAAAATGTATTCGCAGCCGCAGTGCGAGAGAGCGTTCTCAAAGTTTCTGACAACGCCGAGGCCCGGCCCCTCAATATATTTTATGCGCGGGTCTTTGATTGAGAGCACGGCGCCGGCGGTCTTTCCGGACGGATTGTCGTCCGAGACGATTATCTCATCGTCTTCTCCGAGCTGGGGAAGAATTGAGTTTATCTGCTCCGCTATATATTTTTCGCCGTTAAAGGCGGCGAGAGCTACCGATACGGACATATCAGTAAAGCTTTGCGCCTGCGGGAATGTGATTGTCAACCATGAGAAGGTGAAGCTTTTCCTCGCCCTCCTCCTCGTGAATCGCGGAGAGAAGCATACCGCAGGAATCGATGCCCATCATATTTCTCGGGGGAAGATTCACAATGGCTATGCAGGTTTTGCCTATGAGCTCTTCGGGCTCATAGAATGCGTGAATTCCGCTGAGGATGGTCCTGTCGGTGCCCGTACCGTCATCGAGCGTGAACTGAAGCAGCTTCTTGCTCTTGTTGACGGCAACGCAGTCCTTGACCTTGACGGCCCTGAAATCGGATTTAGAGAAGGTATCGAAATCAACCGTATCCTCAAACAGGGGCTCTATTTTAACTTTTGAAAAATCTATTATTTCTTCTTTTTCTTCCTGCGCGGGAGCGCTTGCGGGATTGCTCTTTGAGCCGTCCGTATCAAGCGACTTCATGGTCGGGAAGAGCAGGACATCCCTGATAGCCTGGGAGTCGGTGAGGAGCATGACCATTCTGTCGATGCCGTAGCCGATACCGCCTGTGGGAGGCATACCGTATTCGAGAGCGGTAAGGAAATCCTCGTCCGTCGTTTCGGCCTCTTCGTCGCCCTTCGCGAGCAGAATCTCCTGCGCCTTGAATCTTTCTCTCTGGTCAATGGGGTCGTTGAGCTCTGAGTAGGCGTTTGCCATTTCCCAGCCGTTCATAAAGAATTCGAATCTCTCAACATATCCGGGGTTGCCCGGCTTTTTCTTGGTGAGAGGGGAAATCTCGATGGGGTGATCCATAATGAATGTGGGCTGAATCAGATGCTCCTCGACATATTCCTCAAAGAAGAGATTGAGTATATCGCCCTTGCCGTGTCTCTCTTCATACTGAATGTGATGCTCGTCAGCGAGCTTTCTCGCGTCCTCGAGAGTATCGACGTTATTCCAGTCGATTCCCGCGTATTTTTTGACGGCGTCAATCATGGTCAGCTTCTCGAAGGGCTTGCCGAGATCCATCTCGATACCGTTATAAGAAATCTTATCCGAGCCGACTACCGTAACGGCAAGATGGCGGTAGAGGTCTTCGGTCAGCTCCATCATACCGTGATAATCGGTGTATGCCTGATAGAGCTCCATGAGAGTAAATTCGGGGTTATGTCTGGTGTCAACGCCCTCGTTTCTGAAAACTCTGCCGATTTCATAGACTTTTTCCATTCCGCCGACTATAAGGCGCTTGAGATAAAGCTCGAGAGAGATTCTGAGCTTTACATCCTCGTTGAGGGCGTTGAAATGAGTCTCAAAGGGTCTCGCTGCCGCTCCGCCCGCGTAGGGGACGAGCATGGGAGTTTCAACCTCGATGAAGCCCTTCGCGTTGAGATAAGCCCTGATTTCGGAGATTATCCTTGAGCGCTTGTAGAAAGTCTCCCTGACTTCGGGATTCATTATAAGGTCAAGATAGCGTCTTCTGTATCTTGTATCGGTGTCGGTGAGACCGTGGAATTTCTCGGGCAGGGGAAGGAGCGATTTTGAGAGAAGGCGTACCTCTTTTGTGTGGATTGAGATTTCGCCCTTTTCGGTCCTGAAGACAAAGCCCTTGACTTCAAGAATATCTCCTATATCCCATTTTTTGAAATCCGAATATACTTCTTCGCCGACATCGTCTATTTTGATGTAGCACTGGATTCTGCCGTTTCTGTCGGCAATGTTGAAAAAGCTCGCCTTGCCCATTTTGCGCTTGAACATCATACGGCCGCAGATGCAAACATCCTTGCCTTCGAGAGAATCAAAATCCGCTCTGATTTCGTCTGTATGAATATTCTGACCGGCTGTGGTTATTACAAACGGGTCCTTACCGGCTTGCTGAAGGGCCTCAAGCTTTTCAACACGTACGGCGCGGTCCGAAGGGGCCGACGAATTGATATTCTTATCTGCCATATTATACCTCCGCCTTGTAGTCGGTGTTGAGGACTTTCATTGTTATTGTCTTGCCCGAAGGGGTGAGGACCTTAATCTTGTCGCCCTTCTTTTTGCCGATAAGAGCGCTGCCGACGGGAGAATCGTCCGTTACGGCGATGGCGCCGGGAATATCGGTTGAGGAGCCGATGAAGCAAATAATCTCATCGCCGTCATCCTCGACAACTACGGTTGAGCCGACGTGAACGATGCCCTTCTTGAAGAAGTTATCCTCAACAACCTCGACGGAGTCAAGCTCGCGCTCGCGCTGGGCGATATCCTCCTCGAGCTTTGCCTGGTCGTTTCTCGCCTCGTCATATTCGGCGTTTTCGGAAAGGTCGCCGTGGGAGCGGGCTTCCTGGAGTTTCTGAGCTATCTCTTCTCTTCCCTGATTTTTTAAATAATCGAGTTCTTCCTGAAGTTTTTCAAACTCGCTTCTGGTAATCTGTCTTGCCATAATGAATCTCCTTTATTTTTAAATAAATACAATTTATTATTATAGTTATCGAATAATAAAAGTCAAGTTTTGTTACACCTTTGTAACTATCACGGACAATCGCTGTTCTTTATTCAAATATCATTTTTAATTCTTCCGGGGTAAGTTCACGACAGCTCCCTTCGGGGAGCGATTCGTCAAGCCTCAGTCCGCCTATCTGAATTCTCCTGAGCCTGTCAACGTGATTCCCGGCGGCCGCGAACATTCTTTTTACCTGATGATATTTGCCTTCGCTGATTTTTATTTCAGCCGTAAACGTGTAATCGTCTGTAAAGTAATTTATCTTTGCAGGCTTGCAGACGGTGCCGTCTTTGAGCGCAATTCCGCTCTCGAGGAGTTTCTTCGCGGCGGCGTCGAGAGGCATCGACAGAGTGGCGATATATGTCTTGTAGATGCTGTGATTCGGGCTCACAAGCCTGTGGCAGAATTCGCCGTCATCGGTCAGTATAAGCAGCCCGGTCGTATTCTTGTCAAGCCTTCCGCAGGGGAAGAGCGACTTCCTGCCGAGCTCCGGAGGAACAAGGTCGATGACGGTCTTTTTATTCTCGTCTTTTGTTGCGGTTATATAGCCTTCGGGCTTATTCATCATCAGATAAATGTGTTTTCTTGCCGTAAAGTCAAATCCCTTTACATCTATCTCGTCAAGCGAGGAATCCGTCAGTTCCTCCGCCCGGAGAACGACCTTTCCGTTCACCTTGACTTTACCGTCTCTTATCAGCTCTCTCGCGTCTTTCCTGCTGACATTGCAGTTGAGAGCAATCAGTTTATCCAGTCTGTTAAGCGCCATTTAAACCCGCCTCTGTCTTTTATTAAATAAAACTCGCAAGGTTTTATCCCTGCGAGTTTTGAGTCTTCAATTAAAGTTTGATTACGCAAGCTCTGCGAAATACTTGATTGTGCGGACCATCTGGCTGGTGTAGCTGTTCTCGTTGTCATACCATGAAACAACGACTACTTCCCAGAGACCGTCGGCAATCTTGAGAGCGTCTGTCTGAGTCGCATCAAAGAGAGAACCGAACTTCATGCCGATAACGTCGGATGAAACTACGGGATCGGTGTTGTAACCGAAGGACTCGGAAGCGGCAGCCTTCATAGCGGCGTTGATGCCTGCTACAAGAGCGTCTTTATCGGCAGCGTCTGACTTGACAACTGCGGTAAGGATTGTGGTTGAGCCGGTGGGAACGGGAACTCTCTGAGCGGAGCCGATGAGTTTGCCGTTGAGCTCGGGAATAACAAGGCCGATTGCCTTTGCGGCGCCTGTTGAGTTGGGAACGATGTTAGCAGCGCCTGCGCGTGCTCTTCTGAGGTCGCCCTTTCTGTGAGGACCGTCAAGGATCATCTGGTCGCCTGTGTAAGCATGAATGGTGCTCATGATACCGCTCTGGATGGGAGCATAGTC
>CACZTQ010000151.1 GCA_902784155.1 Oscillospiraceae bacterium | reverse complement strand
TGAACTTTGTCTTTCCGCTTCTGACGCAGTCGATCGCGGGCTCCGCGAGAGGCTTCATTTTAACAAACCACTGCTTTGAGACTCTCGGCTCGACCGTGGTGTGGCAGCGGTAGCAGGTGCCGACATTGTGGCTGTAATCCTCAATCCTGACGAGGGCTCCCTCCGCCTCAAGGTCCTTGACAATCGCCTTTCTCGCCTCGTATCTGTCCATACCGGCGTAAGCGGGATAGTCACCCGTGATATGAGCGTCATCGGTCATAACATTGATGACCGGGAGATTGTGGCGAAGGCCGACCTCAAAGTCATTCGGGTCGTGAGCGGGAGTAATCTTGACAACGCCCGTACCGAAATCCATCTCGACATAGTCGTCGGCGACAACGGGAATCTCTCTGTGAACTATCGGAAGGATGACGGTCTTGCCGACAACATCCTTATATCTCTCATCCTCGGGGTTTACCGCAACGGCGGTGTCGCCCAAAAGCGTTTCCGGTCTTGTGGTGGCGAGCTCAAGATATCCGCTGCCGTCCTTGAAAGGATAGCGCAAATGCCAGAAATGACCGGGCTGATCCTCATACTCAACCTCCGCATCGGAAATGGAGGTAAGGCAATGGGGGCACCAGTTTATAATTCTCTCGCCTCTGTAAATAAGGCCTTTTTCATAAAGGTTGCAGAAAACCTCGCGGACCGCCTTGCTGCAGCCCTCATCGAGAGTGAAGCGCTCTCTGTCCCAGTCGCAGGAGGAGCCCATCTTTTTGAGCTGCTGAATAATCCTGCCGCCGTAGGTCTCCTTCCACTTCCAGGCTCTTTCAAGGAATCCTTCCCTGCCGATATCATCCTTGCTGATACCCTCGGCCTTCATTGCCTCGACTATCTTTGCCTCCGTCGCGATGGAGGCGTGGTCGGTGCCGGGGAGCCAGAGAGTATCATAGCCCTGCATTCTTCTCCATCTGATGAGAATATCCTGCAGAGTGTTGTCGAGCGCGTGGCCCATATGAAGCTGACCTGTGATATTCGGAGGCGGAATAACTATGCTGTAAGGCTTCTTGTCGGGCTCGACCTTCGCGTGAAAGAACTTACCCTGAAGCCAGAAATCATATATTCTGTCTTCCACATTTTTGGGATCATACTGTTTTGCGAGTTCTTTTGCCATATAATCAACTTCCTTCCGAAAGAAAAAATACAAATAATTAAAAAGAAAAAGATAAATAAGAAACAGCAGACTCACGGGTAAATAAAAACAAAAACCCGTCCCAAGAAAACTTGAGACGGGAGAATTCCCGCGGTACCACTCAAATTGCACTTAAAGTGCCTCTCAAAAGCATTAACGCTGCGAACGGGGAAGGTCTAATCGCGCACGGCTTTCTTCTTCCCGACTCGGAGGCTACGGCATAGAAGCGTTTTACCGGCTCGCACCGACCGCCGGCTCTCTGAAAAACGGATTTCGCTGCTCTCCCCGTCATCGTCTTTACTCACGGATTTTATCACAGTTTCAAAAAAATGTCAATATTTTAATATAATACCGATATTATATAATGGCTTGCGGTACGGCTTTCAATTACCCCGGGCGCAGAAAAGGCCGCCGGAAAACCGGCGGCCGTGAGCTTTATCGGATTATCCCGCTTTACCTGTTGTCTGGTCGATTTCGATATCGCCTACAACTGCGGATCTGAGAAGGGCGCTGTCGTTGATGTTGATCTTATCATTGAGGTCGAGGTCGGTCGCTCTGACCTTGAATGCTACCCTGTTGCCTTCAACTGACCAGTCGCCGTCAACAGCTTCCGTTCTGAGCAGCGCGGAGTCGTTGATGTTGATCTTTCCGTTGCCGTCTATATCGCCGAAGATAATGACGTGGAATACCTCAACGAGCTTATCGCCTTCATAGACGTTTATAACAGTGCCTGTACCGTAACCGTTCTCGGTGGGAACGATTTCCATCCTTCCGGTTTCGGAATCGGAAACCTTGACGAAATCAGCGTAGTCATCTTTGGTCATATTATCCTTCAGGCCATAGACGAACCATTCGTCATAGCTTTCGGCGGCAACTACGGTCTCATCCGGCTCGGAAACGGAATCTGCCGAAATACCGTAAGGCATTACGCTGCCGTAATCAACCCAGGTCTCAACCTTGCCGTCTCTCTGGATTACAGCCGTG
>CACZTQ010000150.1 GCA_902784155.1 Oscillospiraceae bacterium | reverse complement strand
GTTCTCGGAGAGGGCCAGGGCGGAAAAGGTCAGCTCGTGCTTCGGAGAGGGCCGGGGATAAAGGGCAGTTCCCGTGACAGATATAATGAGTTGTCTATCAATGCAAATTATCCCAAAACAATTGGCGGCGTAATGTGCGCTTATAAATTATTGAACGCCCGGAATCACACGCAAAAACTGCGACCAAATCAACATAACAATGTATGGTTGGTCGCAGTTTTGTGATTATATGTGCTTGATTATTAGTGCTTGTTTAGAATCCGCCGAATTAATATCAAGAAAAACGAAAAGGTACCTGTTTTATACAGTTCTTCTTGGAATAACAGGCAATTCATCTGTATCGATTTCTTCAGCAACGCGTTCATAAATCCAGCCAAGTTCAGGAGTGCGTTTTGTCCTCACAAACACACCTGCATAGGTGTAAGGGTCATTACTGTTTTTACCTTTTATGAATGTAATATGGAGCGCTTTTGATTCGGGTTTATTCATATCCGATTCCGAATCACTTTTCATAAAAATATATTTTCCGTCTGACGACAATATATTTGTCCAAGGATTTCCGCTTTTAGTTCCTTTCCCTATTTTGGGAAACCATGTTCCGTACTTTTCGTTACCTTTTTTTGCTCCGTCTATAATGTAGTAACCTTTGGCATACGCTTGCCAGGAAGCATATCTGAACCCGAAAATATCTTCCATAACATCCGCTATTCTTTTTCCGTAAGATTTTCCAATTATTAATTTCATTAGTGTATTAACCTCCATCTGTATTTACACGGCTAATTTAAGATAAGGAATCCGGTGCTAAATAAGTTCATATCCGTCTCCCAACATTTTTCTCACTTTTTTCTCCCGCGCTTTTTGCGCATGCATTCGCGGTAGGCGGCAGCGGCGCCGCCGGAGACGGCCCACAGACCGCCGCCGTTTTCACTCTGCTGCCCGATGAACCACAGGTCTTTGACAGGGGTTTTGTGAGGCGGGTTCTTCTGATGCCATACGGGTACGGTGCCTCCGAATGAGCTTTTGCTCATGTGGGTAAGTTCCCTGTAGTCGGCGGCCGTCATGATTTTTTCGGTTATGATATGCTGCCTGAGGCCGGGCAGATACTTCTCGGCCCTCTCGAGCAGATGGCCGGCGTATTTTTCCTTTTCGCTCTCCCAGTCGCCGTCTCTGAGCGTATCCGGAGCGACGGTATAAACCGTCAGGCAGTGCATGCCCGCAGGAGCGAATTCGGGCGCGTGATAAGAGGGAACAAAAAGCAGAAATCCGTCTTCGCCGTCGTGATATTCGCCCGAGCGAAGACGCTCCGTGGCGCGCGGAAGGTCATAAGAGCCGTAGCAGTAGCAGAGCGCCGTGCCCAGCACCTTCACGGGGTCAAAATCGACTCCGAGGTGAACCATAAACACCGCTTCCATCGGGCGGTAGGTATCGAGAATTTTTTTGTAAGCGGAATCAAGATGCTCCGCTCCCACGCTTCTGAGGAAGAAATCCCTGCCGCTTCCGCTCCCCGCGACGATATCAGCCATTTCGCGCGTTCCGTCCGCGAGAAGGACCCCCGCGGCTTTTCCGCCTTCAATCAACACGCGGTCAACAACCGTATTCAGCCTGATGACGCCGCCCTTTCGCGTTATATAATCCGCGAGCTCTTCGGCTATTTTCTGACATCCGCCCTTTATATATCCGAAGCCGCCGTAATAATGCCTGCCGTTCTTTTCCAGAGGGATTCTGTCGTCAAATCCGGTTTCAAGGTTTGTCAACGGCACGGCGAGACCCCACACTTCACGGGGGTCGGCGCAGTAGTCGGCGAGAATGCCGGTGTAAAGCGCCTGAAGCTTTTCGTTTTTAAAGAAATGCCCGACCAGTTCCTGCGCCGTCATACGGGCATAGCGCGCGACGGGGATGAACGACATCGCCAGCGCGATGATACCGGCTGCCGACGGCTTGCGGTTAAGGTTATAGCGCACGCGCATCATCCTGTCATAAAACCGGTAGTATCTGTTGAGCCCGTCCGCGTCTTCGGGAAACAGCTTTTTAAGGCGTTCGCGCCGCCAGTAAGGCCCTTCGTATTCCTCCGGGCGGTGCATTGAGTAATCGGGCATCTCAACATTCCTGTCTGCCCGCATAAGGTCAAGATGAATACCGAATTCAGCCAGAAGATTGCTCATCGGCTCGCCAGGGAGCAGGTCGCACATAAGCAGCGGACCCTGCTCAAAGCGGAAATCGCCCGATTCGCACAGCGCCAGCACTCCGCCGGCGGAAGGGTTTTTATCATATATAAATACGTCGTGGCCGTCTTTCACGGCCATCGCGCCGAAGACAAGCCCCGCAAGGCCCGCTCCTATTACGGCAAATTTCATAAAATCGCCCCCGCCACAATTATAAATTGATTGAATAAAAAAGTAAACAATACAAATTAAAATATATCTTCTCAAACGGTTATCTTTGTGATACACTTATAAAAGGAGTATTTACCGGGAGGCAGTGTATGAAGAACGAAAGTAAAATCATCGAAAGGGAGCAAAAGCAGCTCACAAAGCTCGAGAAGCTCGATAAGAGGAAGCCGTATTTCGGATATTTTGCCGTGATAATGCTTCTGGTTGCCGCTGTCAATATAATTGACGAAATAACCTCAAGCCTTCCGGCGAATCTGCAGTCCTGCTATGTGACGGAGTTTCTCGCCGTCAACGGGCGCAGCTATTCCGACGCGCTGGCGCTTCACGGCACGGTAAGCATCATCAGCTATGTGCTCGGCATCATAACGCCGTTTTACAAGGCGCTCGCCGATAAGATAGGGCGAAAGCCGATGTTTTTCCTCTCAACGCTCGGTATGAGCGTCGGAATGTTTATCGCGTCAATCGCCCCGAATTACTGGGTTTATCTCTTCGGCTCGGCGATTATGAGCTTTTTCATCGCTCACGATATTCAGATTATATATATCCTTGAGGTCGCGCCCGCGAAGCACCGCGCGAGAATTTACAGCATACTCAAATCAGTCGGAATTGTCGGCGTTGTCGCGATTCCCCTGATGCGCAAGGCGCTTATGCATAATGACCCCTCGCGCTGGCGCGTGGTTTATCTTGCCCCCGCGATTGCCGCACTTACGGCGGCCGTATGCGTTTTGCTCTTTGCCCGCGAAACGAGGGTATATATCGAAGGGCGCACCGCGTATCTCCGCCGCCCCTACGCCGAGCGCAAGGAGGAATCCGAGCGCCTCAGACGCGAAAAGAAATCGGACGCCAACAAGCAGGGCGTTTTTGCGGGCGTGAAATATCTTATGAAGCACCCCGACCTTCGCGCGCTTATGATTTTCCATATTATCTTTGACGTCGGTCTCGCGTGCGTGGGCCTTTATCACGAATCAATGCTGAAGGATGCGGGATATTCAACGGCCGAGGCAACTCAGGCGCTCTTCTTTGTCCCCGTTCTTTACGCGGCCTGCGTATTCATAAGCGGCTTTGTGGCGGATATTCTCGGGCGCAAAAAGACCATTCTCCTTTTCGGAGCGCTGCACATCGCGGCATTCTGCATCTTTGTTTACGGCCTGAGTCACGGCTTCAGGCCTACGGTTCTCGGCCTGCTCTGCGGAATATATCAGGGCGGCTACTGGATAGGCCGCGACTATATGGATATTATGGTTACCGAAAAAGTTCCCACGGAAATCCGCGCCTCGGTTATGGGCGCTGACGGGCTGATTGTCACGGCCGGTATGGCTGTCGGCTATCTGCTCTGCATAGCGGGGATAGGCATTATCGGCGTCGCCTTCTCGTGCCTTCTCGTCACGGTGCCCTGCGTCGCGGTCGCGATTATCGGCGTGACGG
Organism: Oscillospiraceae bacterium; assembly: GCA_902784155.1. GTDB lineage: Bacteria > Bacillota > Clostridia > Oscillospirales > Acutalibacteraceae > CAG-177. Next base: position 2,518 of record CACZTQ010000150.1, on the reverse strand, counting down.
TCAAGGTCAGCGAAACCAAAGGCGCCGTCATGGAAGAAATTACAGACACCCCCGACCTTACAGAGGAAGAGGGATAAAGATATAAAAAATTAAACGGAGAGGCAGGTGAGATAATGGCAGACAGAGAGAATAAGAATCCCGGTTTAAAAGACGGCGCAGGCAAATCCCGCGAGAGAGCGGCCGAAAAGAAAGACTGGTTCAGGCTGGATAACGCGGCAACGGTTTTCCCGGGGCAGAATTCGGAGGAATGGTCAAACGTATTCAGACTGTCTGTCGAGCTCCGTGAGAATATCGACCCGGACACTCTCACCCGCGCGCTGAAAAACATACTTCCGAGATTTCCCGCCTTCGATGTGAGAATCAGGAAGGGCTTCTTCTGGTATTATTTCGAAAAGAATCCCAACGGCGCTCCCCGTGTTATGCCCGATATCAACAATCCCTGCCACAGAGTCAAATTCAAAGAGAACAGGGGCTATCTTTTCAGAGTGTATTACCACGCCCGCCGCATCAGCATCGACATGTTTCATTCTCTCGCCGACGGCCACGGAGGGGCGGTATTCATTCTCTCCCTCGCGGCGGAATATTTAAGGCTGACGGGCGCGGAGATTTCATATAATGAGTTTGTTCTGAATCCCGGGGAAAAGCCGAAGGAATCCGAGCTCGAGGATTCTTTCAGAAAGCACGCCGACTCGCCCGCGAAGATGAAGCTCAAAACCGAAAAATGCTATCACAGTGGCGGCATCAGGCTCCCGAAGCATAATGTCAACATAACATCGGGGATAATCGATTACGGCGAATTCGACAGGCTTATTAAGCCCCTCGGCGTTACCGCGACCGAGTATCTCACCGCGCTGCTGCTCGATATTCATTTGAGGAAGCAGGCGGCAGAGAGCGCGAGGCAGAGAAATGTCTGCGTTCAGATTCCCATTGATTTAAGGCGCAGATTCTTATCGGACACATTGAGGAATTTCACTATTTGCCTGCGGGTTGTGATTGACCCGAATCTCGGGGAGTATTCCTTTGAGGAGCTCCTTTCGCAGGCGCATCATCAGATTGCTCTCGCGTCAGACAAAAAGATTCTCAACGCCATGATTACCGCTTATCTCAGGACGGAGCAGAATCCTTTTCTGAAGCTGACTCCTCTTTTTATCAAGGATTTCGGAATGAATATCGGTTTCTCGTTCACCGCGGAGCAGTCCACGACCGCCCTGCTCACGAATCTCGGCGCCGTGTCTCTGCCGGAGGATATGAAGCCCCATGTTGAAAAGCTTATGTTTATGCCGAGCCCCGGTCTGCGGAACGCCTCGCGCATAGGGGTCGCCACCGTAAACGGCAAAATGGTCATAACCTTTTCCGATTCTTTTGCCGGGACAAGCGTCGAGCGTGAATTCTTCACCCGCCTTGTCAGAAGCGGCCTGCACGTCAAAATAGAGAGTAACAGATATTGAATCCCGGAGGTCAGAATGTCTTATTGCGTAAAATGCGGAGTTGAGCTTGACGATTCCGCCGTAAAATGTCCCCTGTGCGACACGGCCGTATATCTGCCGGACGCCGCCCCGGCGCAGAGCGCGGATTCGCCCTTCTCACAAAAAAGGTGATTCCCAAAGACGCCAAAAAAGAATTCGCCGCGTCTGTGATTTCGGTCCTGCTGGCTATCCCGATGATAGTCTGCGGAATCGTTAATCTGTTTTACCGCCGCGACGGATTCTGGTCGGCCTATGTCATAACTTCCGTCCTTTTATTCTGGATAATCGTGATACTGCCGTTTTATCTCAGAAAGATAAGGCCTTATCTTATGTGGTTTATCGATACGGCGGCGGTGCTCGCTTATGTCTATGTCTTCTTCCCGCTCAGGAAGGAGGACGCCGACTATTACCTGACGGTAGCCCTGCCGATTATTGTCGCCGTTTCCCTGTGCGTTCTGTTCTTTATAATCTGGGCAAGGGGAAAAGAGCGCCACTGGAGCACGATAATAATTCATATAGCGATTGACATCGCGCTGATTACGGCTGTGACGGCGGCCATATCGTTTTATTACTCCGTCACCTGGGGAATAATCACCTCAATAATAATATTCCTCTCGGTCCTCTCGCTTCTCGGATTCGGTATTTACTGCAACAGGAGCAAAAAGGTCAGGGCCTGGCTTGAGAAGAAATTCTTTATCTGAGGCGCTGAAATTTCCACGCCTTTCCGCAAATCATAAACAGAATAAAAAAACAAAGAGCAGAACGTAAGGCCTGCTCTTTTTAAAACCCGTTTGCGGGAGCTTATTGCGTTTTATCCTTCATCAGAGCGCCGACAGGCGGCCGGCTATCTGAACAAAGAAATTGAATACCAGCTTGATGAGCGCCATTATATCCGCGCAGAAGCTCTCGGTGTTTCTGCCGATGAAGTCCGTCGCGTCGCGGTAGCTGAATGATACGGGCAGGTAGGGGCTGATGCCGGATATGATACCGACGGATAACCGGCCGCCGATTACGGAGGCCGGTGACTGAGTTTATTTTTTGCCTGACGCGCC
>CACZTQ010000149.1 GCA_902784155.1 Oscillospiraceae bacterium | reverse complement strand
GCAGACGACTCTCGACTCCGTCAGGCTGATAAGCGAAGAAACGGGCTGCAAGACGATTCTCGGCGTTTCAAACGTATCATTCGGCCTGCCTCAGAGGAGCAGAATCAATTCGTTCTTCTTCGCTCTCGCAATGCAGTGCGGGCTCTCCGCCGCGATTATCAACCCGATGTCCGACGATATGATGGCGGCCTACCGCTCATATCTCGCTCTCACGGGGAAGGATGAATCCTGCCTCGGATATATCAGAAATATGAATACGGAATCCGCCCCCGCTCCCGCGAAGGAGGCTCAGCCGGGCGGAGACAACCTCAAAAAGAGCATAATAGAGGGCAGGCGCGATGCCGCCCGCGCGTTTACGCTTGAGCTGCTCGATTCATCTGACCCGCTCACCGTAATCAACAGCGAGATAATTCCCGCGCTCGACGAGGTCGGAAAGAATTTCGAGAGCAAAAAGGCGTTCCTTCCCGAGCTCCTGCTCAGCGCAGAGGCCGCAAAGGTCAGCTTCGAGGCGGTGAAGCAGAAATTCTCGGGCAACAATTCCGAAAAGAAGCTGACGGTACTGCTCGCAACCGTTCACGGAGACATTCACGATATAGGCAAAAATATAGTCAGGCTCCTTCTCGAAAACTACGGATACAACGATATCGACGCCGGGAAGGATGTTCCCGCAAAGACCGTTGTTGACAGGGCCCGCGAATGCGGAGCTTCGATAATAGGCCTCAGTGCCCTGATGACCACCACCGTTCCTGCGATGGAAGAGACGATAAAGCTCATCAGGCAGGAACTTCCCGGGTGCAGGGTCATTGTCGGCGGCGCCGTTCTCACAAAGGAATACGCCGAAAAAATAGGCGCCGACGCCTATTCCGCCGACGCGATGGAAACAGTAAGATATGCCGAGAAAATATATAACGAAAGGTGATTAAAATGTCAGACGTATGTAAATTCCCGATCATTCTGGTCCACGGCCTTTTCGGCTGGGGTGACGATGAAGGTCTGAATGACCGCCTCCCCTACTGGGGCGCAAACACCTGTAACATCAAGCAGCATTATACCGAAAAAGGTTATGAGATTTACGCCGCGTCTGTCGGCCCCGTATCCTCAGCCTGGGACAGAGCCTGCGAGCTTTACGCGAGGCTTGTCGGCGGGCCCGTTGACTACGGCAAGGTCCACTCCGAAAAGGCACAGCACAGACGCTACGGCAGATATCACGCCGAGCCGCTTATCAAGCAGTGGGACAGCGAGCATAAAATCCACCTTGTCGGCCACTCCTTCGGCGGCAACACCGTGAGACTTCTCGCTTATCTGCTGACCTACGGCGCTCCCGAGGAGGTCGAGGCAAGCCCCGACGACTGCTCCGAGCTTTTCAAGGGCGGTCACGAGGACCTTATAGCTTCGGTTGTCACCATCTGCTCCCCTCATAACGGAACTACCATATTCAAGGCGGCCGATAAATTCAAGATTCTGCCGCTGATGAAGCTTGTCGTTTATAACTACATGGGTCTTATGGGCAGATCTCCCGCGGAGGGAACGGTGTTTGACTTCCACCTTGAGCAGTACGGTATGAGCGACACGCCCGGCAAGAAGGATGCCTTCCCGCTCAGGCGCGCCAGAAAGATGTACGGCAAGAATCAGGATAACGCCGAGTATGACTTTATGCCCGAAGGCGCGAAGAAGCAGAATGACCTGATTGACATCAGCCCGAATATTTATTATTTCTCATATTCATACAATGCCGTTTCAATCAATTTCAACGGCAGACATCACATCCCGTGGGATACCAATTTCAAATTCCTCGCGATGACCTCATCAATAATACTGTTTTACAACCATTTCTTCAGACCTTCCGGCGACTATATTTTCACCGATTACGCCAACGACGGTCTTGTAGATCTTCCCTCCGCTCTTCACCCGAAGGGAGAGCCCTATAAATACTTTGACAAGAACGACATAAGGCCCGGCGTCTGGAATGTTATGAGAACTCTTCAGGGCGACCACGGTACTCCGATAGGACTGTTCACGCCCGTTGAAGATACCTGGGCTCTTTATGACGGAATGTTTGAGCTGCTCAGGGAAGTGGAAGACAGGGAAATCGCCGCAATCGAGGGCGCGGACCCGCACGAAAACGCCGACGGACCCGACGCGAGGACTTACACTCCCGCCGCGGTGCTTCCCAAACAGAAGCCGAAAAAGAAGCCGAAGGCAAAGAAGAGCGACGCCGACGCGGAAGAGACAGCGGAAGGCTCCGCCGAAGACGCTCCCGGGGCGAAGCCCAAAAAGAAGCCGGCGGCCTCAAAGTCAAAAAAGAAGAAATCCGCAGACGAAAAGCCTGCCGATGATAACCCGGCGGAGGATGCCGGAGAAGCCGGCGAATGATTCAGGCCTGCCAATATCTATCCGGAGGTAGAATAAATGAAGCGTAAAAACAAGCTGCCGAAGCTCACGTTTTTCTTCGGCGTGCTCGCGATAATAATATTTATCTGGGCCTGCGCCGAGATACCCAAAGAGAGCGAAGGAAAATTCATCGACAGCGCCGTTGAGGTCGAAAACGGGGCGGTTCTGCCCGAGAATGAGGGCGCGACCGTTTTTGTCAGCGGAAAGCCCGCTCTCATCAAGGCCCCCGTCGATGAAATGACAGGAGTTACCGCCGACGGCTTCATTCTTATAAGAAATGTCGAGATGTATCAGTATTACATCGAGGACGACGCCGTCTATAAAGATTTCATCGACCATCAGGTTATGAATATCGAGGGAAGAAGCGGAGAGAAATATGATAACTACGCCTTCCCCGACGGCCTTGAGAATGCCGTAATCCTCGGAGAGGCCGGCATTGAAGGCGGAGAGCTGAAGATAGGCGAAGACTATCTTTATACCCTGAGCGACAGCTACAGGTATTTCAGCTCCTCTCACGATACGATTCCCGTTGAGAATCTGCCCTCTGTTGCCGGATTCACTCTCAGGGACGGGTACTATTACTCCGGCTCGCCTTCAAATTACGAGCTCGGCGATATACGCATAAAATATGAATATCTGCCCGTTGATTCGCTCAGGGAAATCACCCTGCTCGGCAGGCAGAACGGAGATACAATCGGCGGCACCGAGAATACGGAAGACGCCTGTATG
>CACZTQ010000148.1 GCA_902784155.1 Oscillospiraceae bacterium | reverse complement strand
TCAAGCTATGTCAACGGCCAGAATATCGCTGTTGACGGCGGATACACCTGCATGTAATCGACGGTCGGATTTAAGTATTAAAGACAGCCCTTTCCGAAACGGAGAGGGCTGTTTCTCTCATATTATTCACGCCGGAAAAAGCCGCCCTTTGAGGGCGGCTTATTATCATCTCAGAATTTTGCGCCGAATATCGCGGCGAATATACGGTGGAAGAACGCAGTTATGCTTTGCCAGAAGCTGCCGTCGTGAACCTTGCCGCACCATTTGCAGATACCGCATTCGTCACAGCGGCCGTCGCCGTTGCCGTCAATGTGTTCCCCCGTCGGCGGGATGCTCGCCTGCCTCGTATCTTTATGGCCGTCATAGCTCGCGGTGTATGTTACTTTGCCGCTTTCGGAGCAGGTTGCTTTTTTATCGGTTACGGAAGTAATCTTCGCGTCATAACAGGCGGTATGGCTGCTGTCATAGGAGCAGACATACACGGCCTTCGCCGTGAAGTCGTCGGCCCACTCAAACTCTCTGAACTTATAGTCGTGGCCGCCGCTTTCCTCCCAGAGGGCGTAGAGCGTAAGGTCGGATTTCAGATCTATGCGGTCGCCCGGCAGGTATTCGGCCTTCGCCGCCCCTGCGTCGGATGCCCAGCCAAGGAAGCGGAATCCTTTGCGCGCCGGGATTTTGTCGGGTATGATATCGTCAAACGCCCACTGATTCGCGGGGCCGTTCGTCCCGCCGTTGGGATCAAAGACCAGATAATAAAAGCGGGCGGCGTACTCCCATTCCTCAACCGGTATCAGTTCATATTCGGAGAAATCCTCTTCTATCCAGGTCCACTCGTCAATCATCCTGACATCGTGTGAAATCAGGTCATTGTATAGCGCTTCCCTTGCGCCTCTGTTATCGTCGAGCGTTCCGCTGAATTCTCTGAGCCCCAGTATCGCCTTGACATAGCGCCACGAAAGCTTACTGCGCGCGATGGCATCAAGAGCCTCCTGTGAATCTGCGGAGGCGGCTTCGGCTTTATCCCAGAGACCGTCGATTTTTTCCGCTTCTTTTTCATCGATTGAGAATGTATCGCCCATACGGCAGATAAGGTCCACGTGCCCTTTTACGCAGGACGTGATTTCATCAATGATTTCGGTTATGTACTTTCCGCCCTTGCCGTAATAGTTATTGCAGAATTCCAGCATCTTTGCGTCATAATCGCAGAAGGGGTTTTCGAGAAGTTCCGCGATAAGGTAAGTCCTGAGCTCTCCGAATTCCGTATCGCAGCGGTCAACGTAATAATTTCCCTCTTCATAAACGCCTTTTACGCCGTGATTGTAAAAGCATTGTATATTCTTCTGCAGGGTGTTGAAGTCGGGGAATATACCGAGCGTATAGGCGTAATTGGTCGTGTAATCCCAGATATATAATCTGTTGCATATATCGGACCAGTTCTCAAGGTCCTCAATCAGCTCCTTGTTTCTCTGACAGCTCTTGTCATCGAGGGCGTGCGAAAAGCAGCATTCAAAAGTGCAGAGCGTTACTATGACATTGTCCTCCGGCTTCACGTCCGACGGAGCCTTGCGGGTATATTGATAGGCAAGCGTATCGAAAACCACGTTGCCGTAGCCTTTCACTTTGATGGCCGCCGCGACGCGGTTGACAAAAGTAATAAGTGAGCCGGCGTGCGAGCCGTTTGCCTCGTCAAGAGCTCTGCATTTTTCACATTCGCAATAATCGTTATTGTCGGCCTGAGAGAGCGAAATAATCTGAAGATCCGCTTTGCTGTCGTGCTCTTCTTTGAGAACATTCAGAACTTCATCGAGGACTATTTCATAAACCTTTTCATTTGTCAGACAAAGCTGCGAGGGAACTCTCTCGCCGTAATGAAGCGCGAAATATTCGGGATGGCTCTCATAATATTTGTCCGCGGAGCAGAAAACATTTGAGAGCGTGTGACAGCTCGCCTCGCCGAGATAAGGGATGTTCCCGCCCAGTTCGGGGGCGGATGCCTGATAGGTGCCGTTCAGCTTGTGCGAGACGGAATACAATGCCATCCAGCCGCTGCGCCAGTCGGTGTTCCTGTATTCAAAATAGGGCTCGTATTCGATTTTTTCCTTCGGCAGCTCCATTTTATCCGATGTCATCACCATCGCGGGGTACCAGGCGTAGCATTTATAACCGCAGAAGTCTTCAAGGAAGGTATGAACGCCGTAGAGGGTACCGCGCCCGCCCGCGCCGAAAATGGCAAGCCCGCCGTTGAACGGGGCAATGACATAAGAATCGGCGGCTTTGCCTTCGATATCGGCGGCCGTATCATAGACGGAGGTTGCCCCGACGCAGAATTTAAAGCCGTCAAACGGCTGATTATCCGTGATAATCTTATAATCGCTGTGATTGAGTATATTCAGATACTCCTGCAGCGTTTCGGCCGCGTACATTTCCGTAGAAGAAGCGCTTGCGGAAACAACTATCGCGTATTCTTCCCCGGCGGCTTCAGCCTTCCCGGCTGTTCCGGTTATAAATGAAAAAGATATTATCGCGGCAAATATAAGGGAGAGGACGGCTGTCACCGTCTTTCCGTTTCTTTTTTTCATTGAGCTTCACCTCTGTTCCGCCTGAATTGAAAGACCCGGCAGTTTTTAATCGGCTGTCTGTTTTAATCTTGGAATTATTATATCACACACGCATAAAAATTCAATAAAAGAAGTATGAATTATCAGAGCGGGGAGTCAAAACTATCTTTCGCATATATTCTTAAACATTGCTTTGCGCCGGCAAATATCTCAGATGAGATTTATTTCACGAGAAGAGAATTCTGCTTAATAAATCAACCGGGGGCTGCGCGGAAAATCCTGCAGCCCCCGGCTTTTGCGTTTTTAATTGTTCGGTCCGTATTTGCTCAGTCCGTATTATGTTCGGCAAAGAACGCTCTTGCCGCGTAGTAATAAAGGACAAGCGCTTTCACAGCGTTCGCGAGCTTATCGCTTACATACGGGTCGCCCGATTCATACATGCTGAGCGCCGCGTAAGCGTAACTCATTGCTGAGTATCTGCGCGCGGCTACCGCCGTGCCCCCGCTGTCAAATACGGTTACGGTCGTTTCGTCGCCGAGCTCCGCGGAAGGAATGTCGGAGATTTCAACGTAATAATTTCCGCGTGATTCAACCGGCGTCAGAGTCACGGCGTTATCACCTTCGCCGAGAACGAATGTGTAATCATCAACCGTCTTGCCTTCGGGAAGGGTGAAGTAATGCCTCAGAGACGTCTTTGTGCGGAGCACCAGCGTTGAGCCGATAAAGGCGGGTTCACCCCCGGTGACGCTGTCTGACGGCTCATATTCCCGGAGCGATTCCGCCGTGACACCGGCCATACCGCTGTCATCATAAATCGCGTGCGGGGCAAGGCCTTCGTAATAGCCGAAGAGCTCATTCGAGTGGTATCCGTAAACGGCGATTGCCCTCGCGAGCTCGCCTATGCCCTCACTCTGCATGTATTCGGGATCCTCTGTCAGCTCGGTGAGGTACTCATAGACGGAGTATTCAAACGCAAGGCTGTTGCCGCCCGCGTATATTCTGCCCGTAATTCTTTCGCCGATCTGACCCGAGGCAACGTTGCAGGTGAATCTGTAAGCCGTTGTGCCGTCTTCGAGAACCTTCTCGGTGCTCTGTGAAATGGGAACGGTTACCGTGTCGCCGTCAACGGTGAATTGCGCGTAAATGTCATCGGTCACATCCGCAAACTTCACATAGAAGTTTACGCCTATATCTCCGCCGAGCGTGAGCGAGCAGGCAACCAGCTCTATCGCGCCTTTTTCGGATTCTGAGAAGAGAGCCGTATAATCCTTATCGCCTGTCACGGCCTCGATTTCGGGAGTCCATCCCTCAAAGATGTAATAGTAATCATCCGTGTCGGGTTTTACGGGCGTTTCTCCGGTGTAGGCGGGAATTCCGCCGTAAGCCGTGACAGAGCTCTGAAGCTCGGTGCCGTCATAATTCAGGAATTTGACGGTGTATTCATTTATGTTCCCGGTGAATGCGGCCGTGTAGGTCACATCGCCTTCGGCGGCCGGCAGAGCGTCGCTGCTGTAAACATTGCCGCTGCCGTCATCCCAGCCGGCAAATGTATAGGTGTATTGCTCTGTCGCCGGTTTTTCGGGAGTTATGCCGCTGTATGACGGTGCTTCGCCTTGAGCGGCTTCGCCTGTCTGCAGCTCCGTGCCGTCATAGTTTTCAAATCTGACCGTATATACTTTTACAAAGTTTGCGGTCAATTCACAGCTTTCTGTGACTGTGAATGTATAATCAGCGTCAGTGCTGACTTCTGTACCGTTTTCTGTCCAGTTGACAAATCTGTATCCTTCGGCGGCCGCTGCCGAAACAGTTACCTCGCTGCCGGAGATATACTCTCCGCCGCCGGTAACGCTGCCGCCTTCGTCGGGCTCGGCTGTCACGGTGACTACTTCCGCAAGGATAAACGTAATGCGAGAGTCGGTGTTTGCCTCCTCGGCCTTGTCGCCGTCACCGCCGGAAAGACCCGTCAGCGCGTTTAAGCGGTAAACAATGCGCGAGTCGGTGTTTGCTTCCTCAGCCTTGTCGCCGTCACCGCCGGAAAGTCCCGTCAGCGCGTTTAAGCGGTAAACAATGCGCG
>CACZTQ010000147.1 GCA_902784155.1 Oscillospiraceae bacterium | reverse complement strand
TAGACGAGAGAATCAAATATCTTCACGACGGATTTTCGGATTACGGCCCCGAAGAGGTGCCGAAGATTGACAGCGCGAATGTCCTTGAATACGGCAACTTCGTAGTGTTTGCAATCAGCAAAACCCCCGAAAAGACAGAGGGAGTCCTTGCAAATATCAAATAATGAGATAAGGGAAACGGCAGAGCACCGTTTCCCTTTTTGTTTCGTTTATTCAAGAGCGTATTTATAAATCGCGGCGGCTACTCCGTCTTCGGTATTCTTCTTTGTGATATACCGGGCGGAGAGCTTCGTTTTTTCATCCGCGTTTTCCATCGCGATTCCGTAACCCGCAACTTTCAGCATGGGTATATCGTTTCCGGCGTCGCCGAGCGCCATAACCTCGTCTGCCGACGCTCCGATATAATCGCAGATTCCTTTTATCGCTCCGCCCTTGTCGGCTCCGGCTTTTGTGAATTCAACGCTGCTGCCGACAGAGCTTGTCACGAATATTCCGCTCTCGCGCGAAAGCTTATCGAAAGTCTCACGGCAGACGTCCGGGTTTTCCACATAAAAGATAACCTTCTCGACCTCTCTGCCCGCGAGCTCTTTTTTGAAATCGGGCACAACGGTTATCCCTTTACCCAATTCGTTTATAAAAACGGGCGGGATAATACCGTAAGGGAATTCCTCCCCGGGCTTTTTCTGAGCATATGCCCTGCCGTCAATGTATAATTCGATGAAGCGGCTTATTTTCTCAATCTCCGGCAAATACGACGACGCGGTTTCCCAAGGAATACAGTTCCTGTAAAAAATCTTTCCGGTCTTCCTGTCAAAGACCGAGGCGCCGTTTGAAAAAAGGATAAAGTCGATTTCGGGAACCTGATCGCAGATGTTTCCGGTTGTCGAAAGAGTCCTGCCGGTCGCGATAGCGAGCTTTATTCCTGCCTCGTGCGCTTTTCTGAGCGCCGCTCTGTTGCCTTCGCTGACCGTCAGATGATCCTCCGACAGGAGAGTGCCGTCCATATCCATCGCTATAAGTTTAATCATAATTCAATACTCTGATTCCTCTGTCTAAGATTCCGTTAATTTCGGCTATCGCCGTGCCGTAATTGGTCAGGGGAATATTCTTTTCTTCCGCCGCGGCGCATCTTGAGAGCATCTCTGCGTCATTGAGCATACAGGCGCCGCAGTGAATTATAAGGTCATAACCCGAAATGTCTTCGGGGAATCCGTGACCCGAAGTGAATTCAAAATTCAGCTCTTTCCCGGTGAAGGCCCGAAGCCAGGCCGGGAGCTTGACCGTGCCTATATCTTCACACTGCCTGTGATGAGTGCAGCCTTCGCAGACAAGAATTTTCGCTCCGTCTCTGAGATTCTTTATAGTCTTGGCTCCCTTGATTGCCGTTTTGGCAAAGCCCTTGTATCTCGCCATGAGAATCGAGAAGGATGTCAGCGGAATGCTTTCGGGCACAATTTTCATTACCTTCCCGAAAACCTGAGAATCCGTTATTACCATGGCGGGAGGGGACTTGAGTTCACCCAGAGCCCTCCCGAGCATCTCGGGCTGCAGGACTACGGCGGAAGCTCCGGCGTCGATAATATCCCTTATTGCCTGCTGCTGCGGCAGAATCATTCTGCCCTTCGGAGCGGATGCGTCTATGGGCGTGACGAGTATTATCATATCTCCGCTCTTTATGAAATCCGCCACAAGACGGATTTCTTTCTTTTTAAGCGCAGCCAATGACGCGAGCGAGTTTTTGACCTCTTCAATGCCCTCGCCCGTAAGAGCGCTGGCGTAAATAACGCCTTCTCTGCGCCCGGTTACAAGGTCGGATTTATTCCTGACCGTGAGGCAGGGGATTGATTTTGATTTGATAAGAGCGAGCAGGTCCTCCTCCGCTTTTACCGGAGTATCGTTTTCGGTAACGAGCACGGCAATATCGCAGATACCGAGAATATCCTTCGTCGCCTTAACGCGCATTTCGCCGAGCTCACCCTCGTCGTCGATTCCCGCCGTGTCTATAATGACAACCGGGCCGAGAGGGAGCAGCTCCATCGCCTTTTTGACGGCGTCCGTTGTTGTTCCCTTTATATTGCTCACGAGCGACATATTCTGATTTGTGATTCTGTTCACAAGCGAGCTCTTGCCGGCGTTTCTTACGCCGAAAAAGCCGATGTGGATTCTTTCGCCCGAGGGCGTATCGTTAAGTCCCATTGCGTTATCCTTAAAATCTGAAATCCCTGTCTCCGTTTTCAATCTTTGTCAGTCTCTCTCTGACAATCTCTCTAACCTTTTCTTTGGGAATATTATCGATTTCCTTGAGAATCATCTCTTCGCCTAAGCGCTTTGTATCTTCGCTTGCGTAATCAATAAGGAATTCCTTCAGAGTCATGAGCGCGTTGGGATGGCAGCAGTTCTGAATCTGACCTGATTTGCAAAGGCTCATAAATCTGTCGCCCGTCCTTCCTTCGCGGTAGCAGGCGGTGCAGAATGAAGGAATGTAGCCCGTTCTCATAAGCCAGTTGACAACCTCGTCGAGAGTCCTGTTATCCGAAACGTCAAACTGCTCGGTGTCGTGAGGTCTTTCGGCTTCGGCGTATCCTCCGACGGAGGTTCTGGAGCCGCCGCTTATCTGGCTGACGCCGAGACGGATTATCTTGGCCCTGACCTCGGGAGTTTCTCTTGTGGAGATAATCATACCGGTATAGGGAACGGCAATCCTTATGCATGCGGCGATTTTGCGGAACATTTCGTCAGAGAGCGAATTGTCGAATTCGTCAGGATCGATGTCATCCGCGGGCTTAACTCTCGGAACGCTTATCGTGTGAGGCCCGACGCCGTGAACCGCCTCAAGGTGCTCGGCGTGCATAAGCAGGCCGGCGAATTCATATTTGTAGTTATCAAGGCCGAAGAGAACGCCTATGCCGACGTCGTCTATGCCGCCCTCCATCGCTCTGTCCATTGCCTCGGTGTGATAATCGTAATCGTGCTTCGGCCCTGTCGGATGGAGAATTTCATAATTCTTTTTGTGATAGGTTTCCTGAAAGAGGATATAGGTGCCGATGCCGGCTTCTTTCAGCTTGCGGTAGTTCTCCACGG
>CACZTQ010000146.1 GCA_902784155.1 Oscillospiraceae bacterium | reverse complement strand
CAGCGCGATAAGGTGCTCCGCGAGCGAGACATCGTAGATTCTGAGCTCTTCGTTTCCGGCGCAGGCGGCGATTCTTTCAATCACCTTTTTTTCCTGCTTCCTGTCCTCAACGGGCAGGCCGAATTCCTTTTTGAATTGAGCAACCTTCCCGGCGGCGTTCATTCTCGCCTCGAAGTTTCTGATTATTTCGGCGTCGGCCCTGCGTATCTCTTCTCTTGCCTTCTCAAGCTCGTTATTCATTCTCATCTCTCCCGGTTAAAATAATAAGCGGTTCCGTACGAAACAGAACCGCTTTTAACAGCTGTATGATATCTGCTTACGTAGGTGTTTTTAACTTATTGGGTATGGAAATAAAAGCCCGCATAAAAACGAACGTAAGCGTAAAAATATGAATTTGTGTTCCCGTTTAAACGGGTATTGAGTTTATCTGCCATAACGGGAACCTCCTTCTCTTTTTTGCTACTTTAACACTTTATTCGGATGCTGTCAACACTTTTTTTGTTATTTTGCGGATTTTTCTCTGTATTCGCGCAGCTTTGCGTTGATTCTGTCAACGGGATCGAGCAGCTTGCTCAGGGATTCGTCGTGGTTGAGAGTGTCAATGATATAAGCGCAGTATTTTGACATATTGACATTGACATACCAGGGTTTTTCAAGCAGCTCGGGCGGGTTGTAGATAAGGTTTGTGGTGAATACCTTATCGAAGAGACCCTGCTCAAACGCCTTGTCGAATTTATCGTATCCGTTGCAGAAAAGGCCGAAGGATGAGTAGATATATATTCTCTTCGCGCCGATTGCCTTGAGCTTTTCGGCAACCTCTATCATTGAGCCGCCGGATGAAATCATATCGTCAATGACGATAACATCCTTGCCGCCGATGCTGTCGCCGAGGAATTCGTGCTTGATAATCGGGTTTGCGCCGTCAACTATTCTCGAATAATCGCGCAGTTTATAGAATGCGCCGAGCTCGAGACCGAGCACGGTCGCGAGATAGATACAGCGGTTCATTCCGCCCTCGTCGGGGGAAACTATCATCATATGGTCGTTATCAATCTGAAGGTCGTCAACATTTGCGCAGAGCGCTTTGATGAACTGATAGGCGGGCTGTATGCTCTCAAATCCCTTTTCGGGTATCGCGTTCTGAACTCTCGGGTCGTGAGCGTCAAACGTGATGACATTCTCAACACCGTAGTTGTAGCAGAGCTCTCTGAGCATATCCGCGCAGTCGAGCGATTCTCTGCGTGAACGCTTATGCTGCCTGCCCTCATAGAGCATCGGCATAATTACGCTGATTCTTTTTGCCTTGCCCTCGATTGCGCTGAGCGCTCTCTTGAGGTCGGCATAGTGGTCGTCGGGCGAATAGTGCTGGTCAAAGCCGTACATTCTGTAGGTCACGCCGTAGTTGAAGGGGTCTATGAGCAGGATGATATCGTAGCCCCTGACGGAATCCTTGATGACGCATTTGCCTTCACCGGAGCCGAATCTGACAAAATCCGGGTGAATGATGTAAGACTCCCTGTTATAACCGGCAAAATGATCGTTGGGCCTGTCTTTTCTTGAATTGACAAGGTAGTAATCAATCCTTTTTGCCATTTCCTCGCACCCTCTGAGGGGGAGAATACCGAGCTTGCCTATAGGCTCGTTGACGAATTGCGGATCAGCCATAATAATACCTCCATATAGATGATAGATTGCCTGTAAATACATTATATAGTATATGCGGCTGATTTTAAAGAGCAAATAAAAAAATCCGTGAAAAAATAATCGCGGATTTTTTTGTGTATTTTGTCTATTTTTGATAAAAGCAATTTTACTTGTCAATGTGGACGTCGAGCTGATTGAAGGGGATTGTGATTCCGCGCGAGTCAAACTCTCTCTTGACGTTTTCCTGCATGGAGAAAAACGCGTCCCAGTAATCGGTGCTCCTGCACCATACGAGAGCGATGAGCTCTATGCTGCTCTCCGCGTGGCTGATGACCTCGATGCGCGGCTTGGGATTGTCGAGCACCTTTTCGCATTTTCCCGCGGCGGCGGAGACGGCCTCCCTCGCTTTACCGATATCCTCGCTGTATGAAATCGAGTAATGCAGGTCCATTCTCCTGTTTTCTTCGGCGTTGAAGTTGATGATGTTGCAGTCGGTAATGTGAGAATTGGGAACTATCACCTTGCGGTTGTCGAGAGTTATGAGCACCGTGTACATTATTTTTATTTCCCTGACGGTACCGCTCACGGAGCCTATATCGATGAAATCCCCGGCTCTGAAGGGGTGGTTTATGAGAATCTGAAGCCCGCTCGCAAACTGGCTCACGCTGTGCTGAAGACCGAGGCCGGCTGTCAGACCTCCTGCGGCGAGAGCGGCAACGAAGGAGTTGACGTCGATGCCGAGAGTTGAAAGGGCGGAGAGGATGAAGATAACCTCAACCGCAAATTTGACGATTGTTTTTATGAAGCCGTGAATCGAGGGATCGACTCCCTTTAGCTGAAGTCCCTTGACCACGAGCTTTGAAATCAGATTTGCTATTACAATGCCCAGCGCGATTATCGCGATAACGCCGCAGACCAGCGGAATCTTTGAGATGATGAGCGCCTTGATGCCGTCAAAATCATTCTCTTTGATAAGCTGAGCGAGATCTGCCCGGAAGATATTCACTGCGTTTACCTCACTTAAAATCATTATGCTTATTTTACAACAAGCTGTGCGGTTTGGCAATACAAAAATAAGAAGGTAAAAAATAAAGAAGAAAAGTTCTATTTTTGTATTGAAATAATCGCCGTTTAATAGTATAATATTATAAATATGTCGCAGGAGGTTTAATATGGCATCCGAAATGATAAATTCGGTTATCTCCGCAGAGAAGAGCGCAGCGGAAAAGCTGAGCCTTGCGCAGGAGCAGGGCGGCGAGCTTATCCGCAAGGCCGGGGAAGAAGCTGCCGCCACGGCGGAAAGATTCAGGGCAGACGCTCTCGATAAGGCTGCCGGGATAAGAAACCGCGCTCTCGAAGAGGGCGAAAGAATCAAAAAAGAGGCATCTGAGCTCAGCGAAAAAAAGGCAGCGGAAATTAAAAAGAACGCTCTGCTCAAAAGCGATGAGGCTGTTTCCTCTCTCGTGAAGGAAATCCTCTCGGGCGAATGATAAAATAATCCGTCAGCTGCGGCTGACAGCTGAATACCGGATACGGAAGGTGGTGGTTTTTTGGCAAAGGTTAAGATGAAAAGCGTCGAAATCGTTGCTCCGGTCGAAACGGCGAAGGATCTGTTTGATTATCTTCAGATGAAATCCGTCGTTGAGATTCGTCAGCTTGAAGATATCGAAGGCATCGACAGGTTTGAAACCTCGCAGATGGTCGCGAGAATCGACAAGTACCGCGATACTGCGGGTACGGCTCTCGAAATTCTCGATAAATACGTCCCCGCGAAATCCGGCCTGCTCGACGCGCTTAAAGGTCTGCCCGTTATGACAGAAAAAGAGTATCTCGACAGGTCCGATATGGCGGACGAGTATCTCGGCGTCTGCCTCAAAATCTGCAATGCCGAAAAATCAATAGTTGAAAACAAATCATATATTACCCGCTGCAGGGCGGCGGCGGATGCCGTGAAGCCCTGGCTGCCTCTCGATGTTCCCATGCAGTTCAAAGGAACGGAAAACTGCAGGGCCGTAGTGGGCACTCTTCCCGGGGATTACACGGCAGACAGTCTCAGGATTGCCCTCGCCGCGTACCTTGAAGGGGAGGAGAGATACGAGTGCGAGATTGTTTCCCGCTCGGCCGACAGGAGCTGCTTGTTTGCCCTCGCGCACAACGAGGCTTATGACGCGGTTCTCTCGGCTCTGCGCTCGCTCGGCTTCGCCTATGTGTCGGATCCCACAAAGCATCCGCCTCAGGTGAGATTTGACCGTATGAACCGCGAGATTGAATCCGCTCAGGCTCAGATTGATGATGACATCGCGAGGATAAAGGAGCTCTCTCCCGAGAGGGAAAACATAAAATACGCTTACGACTGGTTTACCGTCAGGCGCGATAAGTATGAGGCTCTCGACAAGGCCTCGGCCGGCGACAGCTTTGTGGCCTTCGGAGGATATGTCCCGGCTCAGGCGGCGGACACGCTCGCTTCCGAGATTGAGGAGCGCTTCTGCGCTGCGGTTGAGATATCCGAGCCTGCCGATGAGGACGACGCTCCGGTGCTCCTCCGAAACCGCCCGTTTACAGCGGCGGTTGAGGTGAGAGATCCTACCGATGAAGACGATGTCCCGGTCCTGCTTCGCAACAGGCCCT
>CACZTQ010000145.1 GCA_902784155.1 Oscillospiraceae bacterium | reverse complement strand
TTCGATTGTTTTCTTCCCGTTTTTTATCATCTCGTAGGGATCAGGATTCAGATTCATATGGTGCACTACGCCGTTCCGACATAAAAGTGTAACTGTTTCAACATGGCCTGTTCTCGCGAACATATCGACGGGAACGGCCTTTTCCGTTTTGTAGCCGTAGCCGGCGAATACGGCGCAGTCTCTCGCGAGCGTTGCCGGGTCGCAGGATACGTAAACTATCTTTTCGGGATTCATCCCTGCGGCTGTTTCGATAAGCTCTGCCGAGCATCCTTTTCTGGGCGGGTCGAGTATTATAATATCGGGTCTGGCTCTTTCGCTCGCAAGACGTTCGGCCGCTTTCGCGGCATCGAAGCAAATAAACCGCGCGTTTTCAATACCGTTTTCGCGGGCGTTGATTTCCGCGTCTTTAACCGCCTGCTCAACTATTTCCACGCCGATAAGCTGTTTTATGTCTTTTGCGAGAGTCAGGCCTATTGTGCCCGTGCCGCAATAAAGGTCAAGGACTGTTTCGCTTCCCGTCAGGCCGCAGTATTCCCTGACTTTTCCGTAAAGGATTTCGGCGGTGTCTCTGTTCACCTGATAAAAAGAAAGGGGAGAGAGCCTGAATTTAAGCCCGCAGAGAGTATCGGTTATGTAACCGCTTCCGTATATTATATGGCATTCCCCGCCGAGAATAACATTGGTATCGGCTTTGTTGATATTGAGGACTATGCTGACGATACCGGGAATCATCGATGTCATGCGGCTGACGAGCGCTTCTTCCCCCGGAAGGGAATCGCCGTTGATAACGGGGCAGACCATAATTTCACCCGTTGCCGCGCCGTAACGGATATAGATATGCCTGAGCAGTCCTTCGCCGGTTTCTTCGTTATAAGCGGTTATTCCGTATTCTATTATAAAATCTTTGAAAACGCGCAGAATATTGCCGAATACTTCCGGCTGAAGAGCGCAGTCCGTGCAGCCGATTACCCTGTGAGAGTGTCCGGCGTAAAAACCGATATTGATTTCCCCGTCTTTAATTTCAACAGGGTATTGCGCTTTGTTTCTGTAGCCGTAGATTTCTTTTGATTTGATAATCGGCTCAAAAACGGGCTCCGCATGCCCTATCCGTCTGAAGCATTCTCTTACGTGATTCTCTTTTATTTCCGCTTCGCTGTCATAATCAATATGGCAGAAGGAGCATCCGCCGCATTTTGCGGATACGGGGCAGAGAGGGTCGATTCTCTGCCGTGAGGGAACGGCTATTTCCTCAATCTTTGCGAAAGCGAGATTCTTTTTGACCTTGAGAATACGGGCTTTTACACGGTCTCCCGGAGCGGCCCCGGCCACAAATACCGCAAGCCCTTCGTGCCGCGCGATTCCGCTGCCGTCCAAAGTGCAGCTTTCGATTTCAAGGTCGATTATGTCATTCTTTTTAATCATTAACTCATTATCCCGATATACTGAGAGGTTATGAAGAGCATCATCAGAAGAGCGATAATCATCGGTATATTGATGATAAATGCCGATGCCTTGGCTCCGCCGCCTATGACGGTGGTGGATTTTTTAAGCCCGGCTTTGAGAGAGGATGCTCTGCGCACAAACGCTACGGCGCATATAACTCCGGTTCCTATGAAAAAGTATTCGATGAACGTGAGGATGATATTCAGCTTCTCTTCCTCAACCGATGCTATCAGCATTGTTTCTATAACCGAATACAGATTGTTTGCAAAATGGATGATTATCGTGGGCCAGAGGGTACCGGTTACACAGCAGATATATCCGAATGCGAGCCCCGCGACAAGAGCAAACGGCGCCTGAACAAGATTGCCGTGAAGCACTGCGAAAAGCACGGCGCTCGCGACAACGGCAAAAAGATCGCCGTATCTGCGAAGCGGCTGCATTATACAGCCTCTGACTGCAAGCTCTTCAACAAGGGCGGGAATAACCGCTATCGCGATTATATAAAGCACTATCCCCGAGCCTGTGTCGGGAGTTTTGAAATCGGGCGAAGTCAGGTTCATGCCGTGAGAACTCATCCAGGCAACAAACAGATTTGTCAGTATGTTACCGATAATGCAGACGAGAAAGCCGGCGGGGACTGCGAGGACCGCGAGAGTTTTATCCTTCGGAGGGCCGAGATAATAGATTTCGGCTCCCGTTTTCTTTTTAAGATAGTTTCCTCCCGCGATGAAGGGGATAAGCAGGCCTGCTACCGAAGCGACTATCGTAAACAGATAAAAGAATTCATCCGAATTCTTGAAAAGCTTCGCGAGAGAGGGGAAGAAAACAACGGGTAAGCTGACCGCGTTCTGAATAAGCACATAAGCGATAACGCAGATACCCGCAACGGTCCCTATGAGCCTTACGGCCTTTTTTTCGCCGCGGATTTTAAGATAAGTCTCACCGGGGCTGCCGGGGATGCCGGGCTGACTGCCGCCGGGTTGATTGCCGTTATAAGAATAATTGCTGTTGTAATCCATTATTTCACCTTTAAAGAATTTGATGATATTTAAGTTATTATAATTTATATTGAGCGGTTTTACAAGTCATATAATATAAAATATCATATAAAATAAAAAAATACGGGCTATGTATTGTAATTAAGCGGATTTTATTATATAATACATAAACCAATGTTTAATTCACAGGAGAATTTTATGAGCAAAAAAATTACTGTCAAAGAACTCGAAAAAATGATTGTCACGCGCTTTTCTCATCTTTACGGAATTACTCCGTCCCAGGCTACCGATGAGCAGTATTACGAAGTGCTCGCCGGTATATCAAGGGATATGGCAAGAGAAATCCGCAGAAATTTCGATGCCAAAGGGAAGAAGAATCACGATAAGCGCATTTATTATATGAGCATGGAATTCCTTATGGGAAGAAGTCTCAAGAATACGCTGTATAATCTCAGCCTCACCGAGACAGCTGAAAAGACTCTTAAAAAATTCGGCGTTTCTCTTGATAAGCTCTATGACCTTGAGCCGGACGCGGGTCTCGGAAACGGCGGCCTCGGCCGTCTTGCCGCCTGCTATCTTGACGCCCTTGCGAACGAAGGGTATCACGGCATAGGTTATTCTATTCTTTATGAATACGGTATATTCCGCCAGAAGCTCGTTGACGGCTGGCAGACGGAGATGCCTGATTTCTGGCTCCCCGGCGGAGACGTCTGGCTTGTTCCCAGAGAAGAGAAAACCGTTGAGGTTAAATTTGAGGGCAGAGTCGTTGACAGCTGGCACGACGGCCTTCACGATGTCTCGATTGAGGATGCCAAGACCGTCAAAGCTGTTCCTTATGATATGATGGTTCCCTCCAAGGACGGCGAGGGAGTTGCGGTCCTGCGTCTGTGGAGCGCAAAAGCGGACGAGATAGATATGACCTCATTTAATGAGGGCAATTATATCAGCGCTATGGAAGAGAAGGCTATGGCGGAGGTTATCAGCAAAATTCTTTACCCCGCCGATAATCATCAGGAGGGTAAGAGCCTCAGACTCCGCCAGCAGTATTTCCTTGTATCCGCGTCAATTCAGGATATCGTCTCCTGGCATCTGAGAAACTACGGCTCCCTTGATAATTTCGCCGAAAAGAACGCCGTTCATATCAACGATACGCATCCCTCACTCGCGATTCCCGAGCTTATGAGAGTGCTCCTCGATGAATGCGGTTACAGCTGGGACGACGCTTTTGACGTCGTCAGAAAGGTCTGCGCCTATACAAATCATACGGTTATGGCCGAGGCTCTCGAATGCTGGAGCGTCGAGCTCTTCAGCAGACTTCTTCCGAGAATCTATCAGATAGTTCAGGAGATTGACAACAGATTCAGGAAAAAGATATGGGATCTCACGGGCGATGCAGGCAGAGTTGAGAGAATGGCCGTCATTTCGGGCGGCGCTGTCAGAATGGCCAATCTTGATGTCGCGGTATGTCATAAGGTCAACGGCGTTTCCGCTCTTCACAGCCAGATACTCAAAGACAGCGTATTCCACGATTTTTATCTGCTTGAACCCGGCAAGTTTACAAACGTCACAAACGGTATCGCTTACCGCAGATGGCTCTGCCAGGCGAATCCCGCTCTGACTTCATATCTGACCGAGCTCATCGGAGATAAATTCATCCACGACGGGAGCGAGCTCTCAAATCTCAAAAAGTTTGAAAATGACAGCGCTGTGCTCGCGCGCCTCGGTGAAATCAAGAGAGCTAATAAAGAGGAATTTTCAAATTATCTTCTCAGGACCGCCGATGTTAGGCTTGACCCCGATTCGCTGTTTGACGTTCAGGTAAAGAGACTTCACGAGTATAAGCGCCAGGAGCTCAACGCCGTGAATATTCTCGCGAAATATCTTGAAATAAAGAGCAATCCCAACGGAAATTATATCCCCCACACCTATATTTTCGCCGCCAAGGCCGCCGCGGGCTACTTTATGGCCAAGAAGATAATTGAGTTTATCAGCTATCTTGCAAAGCTCATTGACAGCGACCCCGAGGTCAATAAATATATGAAGGTCGTATTTGTTGAGGATTACTGCGTAACAAAGGCGGAGGCACTTATGCCCGCCGCCGAAATCAGCGAGCAGATTTCCCTCGCGGGCA
>CACZTQ010000144.1 GCA_902784155.1 Oscillospiraceae bacterium | reverse complement strand
CTCGACCACGCAAACGATATGACTTTTGACGAAGAGAACAGGCTTTTGGTGGTCTGCAACAACAAGCCGAGATACACAACCATTACTTTTGTGGACCCCGATACCTTTGAAATCAAGGACACAAAGACTCTTGACAAGAGGATTTATTCAATAGCCTATGTCGGCTCCGACAAATGCTGGTACGCGGGGATTTCAAACTCTGCGGATATAGTCAGATTTGATGAGAATTTTGCGGAGCTGAGCATTATCGACAACCCCGAAAACAGCTACACAAGGCAGAGCCTCGGGACTGACGGCACATATCTCTATTCGCTCTATTACAATCCGAATATCGTTTACAGATACAGTCTCACCGGCGAGCCGCAGGGGCACATAGTCCTGCCCGACGCGAATAACGAGGCGGAGAATATCTTCTTCATTTCGGGTCAGATGTATGTCGGTTATAATATTCTCGGCTCGGCGGGCGGCTTCGTCGCGAGGATAGAAAACCCGGATTTCGGCGTTGAAATCCCGATTCCCGCGCCCTCATCAAAGGCGGCTTAAAACTTAACAGCGTATTAAAGGCGCAGAGCTCATACGCTCCGCGCCGTTTTTTTGCCGGGGAATCCCGTTTGCTAAAAATCCGCCAAAAAGCTTGTATTATTGTAATAAATAGGTTATACTTATTCAGTCATACCGAATTAAACTTTTAAGGAAACCGGAGATGAATATATGGACCCCATAAAAGTTGATTTTTCCAAAAAAGGCAGATCTTCACAGAAGGAGATAGTCATTCCGCCCGAGAGAGCAGGCCTCAAGATAGTCCTGAGCCTTCTGCTCACGCTCGTAACGGCGGCCGTTGCCTTCTATATCATGCTGCCCTCCCTCAACCCCAAGGATACGACTCTCTATATGTATCTCGGTATTGTGGCGGCTTCGTATGTGGTATTCAACGCGATTCTCTCAAAGATGCCCACAAAGCCGGAATACACCCCTTATGTCAAAAGAAGGGCGCTTGTTCCCGGGATTATTATCGGAATCCTTGTCGCTGTCGCGCTTGTCGGATACATTGTCGGCTGCCAGTTCTTCAGAGCCAAGGCATACAGCCGGATTATAGATGTCAGGACAGACAGCAACTTCTCCGAAGAAATCCCCGAGGAGGACGCCTCCTCCTTCAGCGCGATTCCGAGACTTGACGAGGTCTCCGCCTCCCAGATAGCGGCGAGAGCTCTCGGCGACCTGGGCGAAATGGGCTATGTTTCGCAGTTCACGGTCTATGACAGGAATACGCAGATAAACTACAAGGGCACTCCCGTAAGGGTCGCCCCGCTTCAGTACGCGAGCATAATCAAGTGGTTTTTCAATACGCGCGAGGGCTTCCCCGGCTACGTCATAGTCGATATGGCCAATGAGAGCGCGGAATTCAAAACCCTTGAGAATAATATCAGATACTCCCCGGCGGAGCATTTCAACAAGCTCCTCAAGAGGCATCTGAGATTTGAATATCCCACCTACCTCTTTGCCGACGCGACTTTCGAAATCGACGATGAAGGCAATCCCTACTGGATCTGCGCGCGTCTAGACAACACAATCGGCCTCTTCGGCGGAACCGACGTTATCGGCGCCGTGGTCGTCAAGGCCGACAGCGCGACGGGCGAGAGCAATTACTACACAATCGACGAATTCAGAAACGACCCCGCCCTTCAGTGGATTGACAGAGTGTTCGATTCCGACCTCATCGTGCGCCAGTATGATTATTACGGCAGATACAGGGGCGGCTTCTGGAACTCGATTCTCGGCCAGAAGAACGTTATCAACACCACCTCCGGCTACAACTATATCGCCAAGGATGACGATGTGTGGATGTACACCGGCGTCACATCGGTTACCGCCGACCAGAGTATCATCGGCTTTGTTCTCGTCAACCAGAGAACAAAAGAGGCGGTTTACTACAACGTGACCGGCGGTACTGAAGCGTCCGCGCAGAGCGCGGCGGAAGGCCGTGTCAAGGACCTCGGCTACACCGCGACATTCCCGCTTCTTCTCAATATCGGCGGCGAGCCGACCTACTTCCTCTCTCTCAAGGATGTCAGCAGCGGCAGCAGTATAGTTCAGCAGTATGCCCTTATCAACGTCAAGCAGTATAACAACAACAAGATGGGCGCAAACGGCAGAGACCTTTCAGAATGCCTCTCGATTTACAAAAAGGCGCTTGAGAGCACGGGCATAAAGGTTGATATAAACCCCGATGAAATAATCGACGTTATCAATAACGAGGGCGAAGACAGCTCCGATACCGCAAAGAGCACCGATACCGACACGGCTCCCTCCGGCAGCATTGACGGCGGCACCGCAAGCGGCAAGGTTACCGATATCAGGACCGCGGTCAAGGGCGGCGAAAGCTATTAT
>CACZTQ010000143.1 GCA_902784155.1 Oscillospiraceae bacterium | reverse complement strand
GAAACAAGGAGAATCGCGAAGCGCTTCAAGCGAGCGAGGCGACTATGTTTCTGAGGGGGTGGTGCCCCGAAGGGGCGGGTGTGGCGATATGCGTGAGCATTATATTCCTGGAGCGAAGCGACCCTTCATTGCACATTGCTAATTGCTATCTGTTTTATGCTCCGCATATCCTGTTTGCGGGCGACAGGTTGTCGGTCTCGCCTGTCGGTTCGGTCGGCGCTTCTGCCTGCGGCAGAGGTGTCCACCGGACACCCGCGCCCCTACGTTGTGAAACTGCGTTTCACCCGGGTCGCTGAGGGCATCGACCCCTACGGAGTAAGGAATCGCATTGCGCGGGCGACAGATTGTCGCCCCTACGGAGTTAACCTTTACCGCCACATATATATCCGGAGCGGAGCGACCCTCAACTGCTAACTGACAACTGCTCACTGCTAACTGCTAACTTCTCATTCTCACACATCCGACAAGTCCACGTCGGGCGCTATTGTTATCCTGTAATCGGGGTAGGGCTGATCGAGCTCGCGGCGTATTGTCGCGAGTGCCTCCTTGTGCTCTATGCCGAAGCTGAGCACGACGTCGAAGCGCATATCCTTCGCTTCGGTGTCAACATAAAATCCGTGAACCTGAATCGCCCATTCGTGAGCGAGGACTATCGATTCAACATTATCCCTTATGGCGGACGCCTCGTCATTCTGAGTGTTATATGAATAGACGCCTATCGCGGTGAGAATTATTCCCGTTTCGGCATACACATCCTCGGTCAGATGGCGCTCAATCATATCGACCTCGTTTGCCGTCATACTGTCGGGCACCTCGATATGAACGCTCGCGTAGTTTTTGCCCGGCCCGTAATTGTTAATTATGAGGTCATACGCGCCGCGCACGCCTTCGTGAGACGCTATGAGAGATTTTACCTTCTTTGTAAGCTCCGGGTCGCTTCGTCTGCCTATAATGTCATTGACCGTCTCCGAAATCATTTCGAAGCCCGATTTTATGATAAACAGCGAAATGAGAAGGCCGACATAAGCTTCGAGAGAAACTCCCCATATCATCTGAATAATCGCGCAGATGAGCACCGAGGCGGAGATTATCGCGTCAAAGAGCGCGTCCGAGCCGGATGCCGTCAGCGAGCCGGAGTCAACCTTTACTCCCTGCTTCCTAACATAGAGACCCAGCACTATCTTCACCGCGACCGCGACCGCTATAATCACCAGAGAAACAACGGAATACTCCGGTTTTTCGGGAGAGATTATCTTTTTGACCGATTCGATGAATGCCGTAATACCTGCGTAGAGCACTATCGCCGCGACTATCATCGCGCTCAGGTATTCCGCCCTGCCGTGACCGAGAGGATGCTTTTTATCGGGGCTCTTGGCCGAAAGCTTTGCCCCTACAATTGTTATGATGCTTGAAATCGCGTCCGTGAGATTGTTGACCGCGTCGAGGGTAACGGCAATGGAGTGAGCTATGAAGCCCACCGCCGCTTTGAATCCCGCGAGGAAAACGTTGGTCACAATCCCGATAACGCTTGTTTTTACTATAACCCTGTTGCGCCTTACCGCGGCTTCATAGAATTCGTCGTTGCCGGGTAAATTGTTTGTTTTATCTTCCATTTTACTTACTCCATTATTCACCGGTCAGCCCGGAAATCAGTTTGTTCAGCAGAGAATAAAGCGTTTTTGCCTCTTCACGCGTCAAGTTGACGCATTCCGCTATCCGCGGCGGAATACCTACCGCCCTGTCGCGCAGGGCGAGGCCTTCTTCTGTCAGATAAACAAATACCATACGCTCGTCGGCGTCGCCTCTCCTGCGGGTGACAAATCCCTTTTTTTCAAGGCTTTTGAGCAGAGGCGTCAGAGTGCCCGAGTCGAGCAGGAGCCTGCCGCCGAGGTCCTTGACAGAGACGCCGTCCGTCTCCCAGAGCACCATAAGGGTTATATACTGAGTATAGGTAAGGCCCAGCTCATCGAGCAGGGCGTGATATTTCCTGACGACTTCTTTGCCCGCGGCGTAGAGCGGAAAGCAGAGCTGATTATCAAGCTTCAGGCTCTCGTATTTATCCATTGATTTCACCGCTTGTCATTTTGTCATAAGCTTCCCTGACGCCTCTGGCGAGCTGGTCGGCGCAGGAGGTCGGCCTCCTGCCGCAGGTGTTTCCGAGGAGCTTCTCTTCGATATACTCAACGGTCTGACCTTCGAGAAGCTTTGAAATCGCCTTGAGGTTTCCGTTACAGCCGCCGTCAAAAGATATACCCGAGACGACATTGCCTTCAAGCGTGAAATGAATGGCCTGCGAGCAGGTCATGGATGTTTTGTAAGTGAAATCCATACCGTCACCTTCTTTTTATTGTTTTCAATTAGATTGTACGCAATTTAATTGAATTTGTCAAGCTTTTTCAAAAATATATTCAATTCCGCGGATTTGTGATATAATACCCGCGAAGGATGTGATATTATGTTAAAAGACCTTGTAACCGTCTCCCGGTCATACAGGAAGTTTGACGAAAAATTCACGGTTGATTATGAGACTCTCTTTTCGCTCGTTGACACGGCGAGATTCACGCCCTCGACCGTCAACAGGCAGGCGGTAAGATATATGATAATAAACGACAGCGTGAGAAACGGGATTGTCTTTGACTCCCTGTCTTTCGCGGGGCTTCTTAAAGGTGCGGGCACTCCCGGCCCGGGCGAGAGACCTTCCGCCTATATAATCATACTGTGCGATCTGACGGTTGCGAATGAGATGCACTATGACGAGGGAATAGCGGCTCAGACTATTATGCTCGCGGCGGCCGAGAAGGGTCTCGGCGGATGTATTCTCGGCAGCATCAACCGCAACAAGCTCTTTGACGAGCTCGACATAGACAAGGGCAGATACACGATAGACCTTGTTCTCGCTCTGGGAAAGCCCGCGCAGGAGACAGTAATCGACGACATTTCCGCGGACGAATCCACCGCCTATTACAGGGATGAGGCGGGCAGGCATCACGTGCCTAAAATCAGAACGGAAGATTTAATACTTAAATAATTCATTATTTCTTGACAACGGGAAATAATGTTTGTAAAATAATAAGGAATTCTTTTTGAAAGGACGATGCCGTATGAAACAGTTAAAAATCGGTATTATCGGCGCCGGGCGTATCGGCTCGCTTCACGCGAAATCGATAGCGTACAATGTGCCGACCGCGACGGTTGCGGGTATCACCGATGTCAGACCCGAATTCGCTCAGAAAGTCGCTGACGAGCTCGGAATCCCCAAGGTTTACGCAAATTACAAAGATATGCTCGCAGACCCTGAGGTCGAGGCGGTCCTCGTATGCTCCTCAACGGATACTCACGCGGATATAGCCATCGAGGCAGCTCAGGCCGGCAAACATATATTCTGCGAAAAGCCCGTTGACCTCACCCCCGAGAAGGTCCGCAGCGTCATCGACGCGGTCGCGAAAGCGGGCGTCAAGCTCCAGGTCGGTTTCAACCGCCGTTTCGACCACAACTTCGCAAACGTCAGAGCAATGGTCAATGACGGTAAAATCGGAGATGTTCACATTATCAAAATCACTTCGAGAGACCCCGCTCCGCCGCCGGCAGAGTATTCGGCAGTCAGCGGAGGAATGTTCCTCGATATGACAATTCACGATTTTGATATGGCCCGTTTCCTCGCGGGAGCCGATGTTACCGAAGTATATGCCAACGCGACCTGCCTTGTTGACCCGGCAATCGGCGAAGCGGGCGATGTCGATACCGCAGTCATCAGCCTCAAATTCGCTAACGGCGCGGTAGGCGTTATCGATAACAGCAGAAGAGCCGCTTACGGCTACGACCAGAGAATAGAAGTATTCGGCAGCAAGGGCGCCGCTGTCGCTTCAAACGACACGCCCACCAATGTTGTATTCATGGGCGAAGAAGGCGTTGTCGCCGACAAGCCGCTCTACTTCTTCCTTGAAAGATACATGCAGTCATTCAGAGACGAGATGCTTCAGTTTGTCGATGCCGTTCTCAACGGCAAAGACACTCCCACAACGGGCGAGGACGGCCTCAACTCCATCCTCATCGCTCTCGCGGCAAAGAAATCCGTTGCCGAGGGCAGACCGGTGCTTGTCTCCGAAATAGGTTAAATAATCTCAAACGCTTCGCTCTGCGGAGCGTTTGTTTTAAGGTGATATGATGAAAATCTTTTTAATTATTGCCGGAATCGTGCTTGCCTTGATTCTCCTCGCGCTCTTTCTGCTTCTCTACGCGCTGGCGGCCGGTCACTTTATCCCGAAGAATCTCAGAAACACAGGAAAGAATATTTCCCCTCTCTTTGCCGACGGCAGAGCTCAGATAGGCGCTCACAGAGCCGGCGCGGGAATCGCCCCCGAAAACACGCCGATGGCGTTTGACATCTGCCTGAATTCGGAGGATTTCGAGGTCCACGAGCTTGAATTCGACCTTCACATGACGAAGGACGGGAAGCTGATTATCCTCCACGACCCCACTCTTGACAGGACAACCGACGCCAAGGAGCTTTTCGGCCGCGAAAACATATTCCCGAAGGACCTGACCTATGACGAGATTTCAAAGCTGAATCCGGGCGAGGGCTTCGTCACCGACAGCGGAGAAACGCCCTATAAAGGGCTCAGGGGAGCGGATATTCCGGAAGGGCTGAGAATCCCGCTGCTTGAAGAGATTATCGACAAAATAGAAGCGAAGGGCAAATACCTATACAGCATCGATATAAAAGACAGCGGCGAGACCGGGCGCAGGGCGGCGGACGCTTTGATTGAGCTGACGAAGAAAAAGGGAATCGCGGACAGAGTGATAGTCGCCACCTTCAACAACGACATCACCCGTTACCTTACCGAAAAGCATCCGGATACACAGCGCTCCATCGGAGTCTTTGAAGGGATTCTGTTTTATTTCGCCTGCGCCTTCAATATCAAAAAGGATAAAAACAAACTGCCCTTCAAGGCAGTCCAGCTTCCGGCAAATCAGTTTAAAATCATCAGGCTCGGCACAGAGAGATTCATCAGATACTGCCACAATCTCGGCATCGCCGTTCAATACTGGACCATTGACGATGTTGACGAAATCAAACGCCTGAGCGATATAGGGGCAGACTGCATAATAACCGATATACCGGATAAGATGTATGATCTGCTTTACAAAGACAAATAAAAAAAGATCAGAGCCGCAAAATACGGCTCTGATTTTTTAATCAGATGTGTCTTCTTATGCTCCGAACTGGCCGAATACGCCGAGTAAATTGCTGAGAAGATCTGTGAAAGCCTTGAAGTCAATACCTGCAAGGAGCTTCATGATTTCCTGGAGAATTCCGGCTGCCTTGAATTCGCCGAGAGAGGCGGTAAGGCCCGAAACTGCACCGAGAATTGAGTTTACGAATTCCATATTCATACCTCCGTATTTTATTGAGCGTACCTTTGAAGGACCCGCTCTTTTCGGACATATTATATCACTTTTAATCCGGTTTGTCAAATCTGAGCGTTTTTGTTACATCAACTCAACAATAGCGCGGTTGATTTTTTCCCTTGCAGCGAGGATATATTCAGGGTCGCGCGGATAATCTTCGAAGGTGATGCCGCCCGTGATTTCAAGCGCCTTTTCTCTGCCCGCGAGACTCTCAAGCAGGCGGAGCGCCCTCATATCCTGAAGCCCCTCATAAAAGACCTTCAGGCGCAGCGAGCAGAGCGCCTCACCGCCTTTTCCGGGATAGACGACAAACGAGTCGCCCGACGGGAAAGACCCTCCCGCGTCTGTAACCTCATAAGGATTGATTTTTTCAACGGAATACTGAGTGTTGTAAAAGTTGTAGCCCCACTGCAAAAAGCCGTCAAGGTCATATTTCCAGAGCAGGAAGCCGAGAATACGGTTTCTCGCCGAGGGCATCGCGATAAACCTGTTGGGTACATAATCCCTGCACTGCCCGCAGCAGTAATAGGTCCAGAGCGGCTTTGCCTTGCCGACGAATTTTTCGATACTGTTTTCGGAGGGAACGGGTATATCGACCGCTCCCCTGCCGTAAAACTCAAAATCGGAAAGAGCGTCTATAAAGGTGAATTCGCCGAATAGCTTTTTAACGAGCCGCGCCCTGTAGAGATAGGTTTCTATCTGCTCCTCTCCGGGCTCATCCGAAATATGGAAAAACACGTTTTTTTCAAGGCCGTTGTCATAGATGAATTTTTTGAATTCGCCCGCGAACGCTGTCAGGAAGCTGTTGTATTCCCCGCTGTGCGTCTCGGTCTCCCAGCCGAAAATCCTGACGGGTTTTCCGCTCCCGTCATCTGCCATAATCTTCGGGGCGTGCTCGGCGCCCCACTGCGTGAAGAAGGGGCTCATTTCAAAATACTCTATACCGAGCCTGCGGCAGGTATCAACCCATTTTTTGACAAGAGTAAAATCAAAGGAATATTCTCCGCCGGATTTTTTCACTCCGACAAGCTGAGTCGTTGTCCTCTCGCCGCCGACCGCCGTATCGAGAGCGGGGGTGAAGAGCGGAGTGAGAATGCAGTTCATACCGTGCTTCGACGCGGTGAGAGCAAAATTCTCAAAGATTCTCTGAAATTCTTCTCCGAAGGCCTCAACGCCGTAGTAATCGCATATCGCGTCGCAGTGAAACCAGTTTGTATATACCAGCTTCTGCTCCGGCAAAAGAGCGTCAATCACATTGATTCCGGCCGTCACCGTTTCGCCGTTCAGAGAAATCTCAATGCAGGTTTTGCCCGCGATACCGCCCGGTATGAATTCAAACCAGAAAGAATTCCACTCCCCCGCCTTCGCGTCAACAGCGCTGCCGGGTATGAGAATATCCGGATAGTTTCCCGGCTCTTTTGAGATAAACCAGTCATCCGAATCGTCGAATGCCGCGAGATTTACGGGCACATCGCCCACCGTGTAAATATTGACTCTGCCCGCAGCGTCGCCGCTCACGGCCGCCGTTATAACGGCCGCGCAGTCTGAGCGGACCGCCGTCTGAAACGAGAGAACCTCGTTTGCAAGGCACGAATATTCGCGGTGCTCCTTCCCCTGAGGAGCCCTGTCCTTAAAGACTTTTTCGAGCGAAGAGAGCATTCTGATTTCAAGCATTATATTTCACCCTTTTAAAAAAGGACCGCCCTGCGACGGTCCTTAAAAATTATTATGTAACCCGGTGTTTCAGGTAATGTCGGATGTGCAGTGCGGGCACTTGGTAGCGTCGGCTGCGATTTCGCTCTTGCAGTAGGGGCATACCTTTGTTGCGGGAGCCTCTGCCGGAGCTTCCTCTTCTTTGCTGAATTTCTCGGAAGCCTTGTTGATGCTCTTGACAATAAGGAAAATAACAAGCGCCATGATGAGGAAATTGATGATTGCGCCTATGAAGCTGCCGTAGGTGATAACGGCGGCTCCCGCCTCCTGCGCCTCGGCAAGAGAAGCGTATTTGTTGCCGTCGAGAGCGACAAAAAGATTCGCAAAATCGAGGCCCTTGGTGAGCAGGCTTATAACAGGCATGATTATGTCGTTCACAAGCGAATTGACAATCGCCTGGAAGGCTCCGCCTATGATAACGCCGACCGCAAGGTCAATGACATTGCCCCTCATAATGAAGGTCTTGAACTCGCCGAAAAATCCCTTGGTTTTTTTCATAATATCCCTCCTGAAATTTGATAATTCATTATATCATGCCAACCCCGAAAGGTCAACACCCTCAAGGTTAAAATCGGGAATAAATATTTCCCCGGCGGAAGATTTCTTCTGATAAAAAACATTGTCGAAACCGAGCGCCGAGATTTTCTCTCTGACTATCGAATATTCTCTTGAAGAAATTTCCCTGTCAATCGGTCTTATATTCTTCGCTTCGCCGCAGGGCGTGTACTGCCTCATCACGCTGATATATGTGGCGGGCGAAAGATTGTCGCGCACCCAGGTGAATACTTTAACGGCCTGCGAGATGTTTCCCGGCAGGACCATGTGCCTTATAATCAGACCTCTGCGGGCAATGCCGTCTTCACCGGTTATAAGATCGCCCGTCTGACGGTACATTTCGAGCACCGCCTTTGAGGCAACCTCAAAATAATCGGGAGCAGAGGAATACTTGAGCGCGGGCGCGCTGTCGTAATATTTAAGGTCGGGCAGATATATATCGACAAGCCCTTCAAGAAGCCTGAGAGTTTCGGGCTTCTCATAGGATGATGTGTTGTAAACCACAGGCACGGGCGAGTTGAATTCTTTCAGAGCGCGGGCTATCTGGGGAACATAATGCGACGGGGTGACAAGGTTCAGATTATGCACCCCGAGATTCACGAGGCGGTCAAAAATACGCAGCAGCTCATCGGCGGTCACATCCCTGCCGAAGCAGCCGCGGCTGATTTTTTCATTCTGACAATAGACGCATCTGAGATTGCATCCTGAAAAAAATACGGCCCCCGACCCCTTTTCGCCGCTTATGGGAGGCTCCTCCCAGAAATGAGGCGCGGCTCTCGCGATTCTGACGGTTTCGCCGACTCCGCAGAATCCCGCCGACCCGCTCCTGTCGGCTCCGCAGTTTCTCGGGCAGATATTGCAGATCAGACAATCTCACCTCTTTTATCCGCAAAATGTTGAAATTGCGATAATAATATAGTATAATAAATATTTAAGCAGTATATAACCGATGACATTATATAACCCGAAGGAATTGATTGTCAACTTGAATATGAAAAAAGCCGGAATAATAATAGCCGTTATAACCGTCGTGCTTTCAGCAGCGGCGTCGTTTACGGTTTTTAAGATAATGAAGAAAAAATCCGCCCCGAAATCCCCGATGATCACGAATAAATCCGCTCACGTGACGCAGGATGAAGAGGAAGAAGAGGAAACGTTTGAAAACGGCGGTGAGGTTTTCTCCGTCAGGATTCGCGACAAGGCGGATGAAGAGGATATATTCGAGGACAAGGAGCATCTAAGAAGCAAGATTTTTGAAATCTCGAATTATTCGGACACTTCAATAGTCACATCCTCGCCCGTCATAAATTTCAGAGGCACCTGCAGCCCCTTCCATCCCCTTACCTGCAACGGCAAAAAAATCGAAACAGCCGACAACGGGGATTTTTCCATTGACGTGAATCTCAGCGGCGGAATCAACAAAATAACCTTCGGGCATAAGGGCAAAGAATACGTCTATAACGTAACCTACAACATAAACATTATCGACAGCATCTCGCCCGCGGATAATATCACCGTGCCCTCGGGAATGGATATTGATATTTACGCAACGGCGCTAAGCGGCTCCGACGTGCGCGTAGTCTTCAACGGTCAGACCGTCAGAATGGGCGCGGCGGAGGACAGCGACGATGAGGAATATACGGCTCCCGCCGGCTTCACCGCGTACAAGGCGACTCTCAAGGCACCTTCGGTATCATCCGAAACAAACACCGGGCAGTTCAAGGTCATAGCGACCAACGGCGGCGAAACGCGCAGCAAAACGGGCGCTTCAATCAGGGTTATTCCGAGGCAGACCGTAAGAATAGAGAAGGTCCGCACCACCGCGCCGAGAAGAAGTCAGCTCAAATCCACAACCGCCGCTTCTCCTGTCACGGTTACCTCGCGGACAAGAGCGTCCGCAGTAACGGATACAACCGCAGCTGCCGGCTCCGTCTCCGTTCCGTCAACGAGAATCCCCCACGGCAAATATTCGTCTCAGACAACCGCCCCCGCTCCCGCAGGGGAAGACGAAACCGACGCCCAGGAGGAAGAGAGCCGCGATTCCGTAAGGCTTCAGAAATACAGCTATAACTCGGATTACGGTCTGGGCAGCGCGGAGATGATTGAGATGACCGACGACTATGTCGAGATATATCCCGGCAGCAATCTTTCTCCCCTTTCATCACCCGAATATTCGCCGCAGCTCAAGGGTACCGTTGACTATATCACCTCCAGGGCGGCCATCGACAAGGATACGTATTATTTCACATTCTCCGGCTTCAAGGTCCCCGTCACAAGAGAGGAAAACGGCACCGGAGGCAAAACAAAAATCACCCATTTCAGAATTGTTTCCGGTTATGTGATGCCGTCAAACAATGTAAAAATAGTTTCCTGCCGCACCGAGGGCGGAAACACCGTCATCAAGTTTGACCTTAACAGAAAAGTTCCTTTTAACGTGAAGCTGACGGGGCAGTCATATCTCGATAACGGCAAGGGCAGGAAGTTCAAGGTCTCCTCCCCCGACTTCAAGGGAATTCAGATTAAGTTCTTCGACACGGTATCGGTCACAGGCTCATACGATTTCACCGGCGCTCTGCTCGGGAAGGGCAGCGGGTCGGTCACGGCGGACGAGGCCGTGATAAACATCCCCGTAATAAGCGCCAAAAAATTCAGGGGCTGGCACTGTTACTATGACGAGCAGGGCTACCTCACCCTGACCGTTTATTCAAAGCCCTCATCCCTGCAGGGATATACGGTAATGCTTGACGCGGGTCACGGCGGCTATGACGGCGGAGCCTCCTGCGCCGTATCGCCCTCCGCCTGGAATGAGCAGAAAATCAATCTTTCAATCGCCTCAAAAGTCAAGTCTCTTCTTGAAAGCGAAGGCGCGAAGGTAATAATGACGCGCTCCGACGGCAGCTTCCTGAGCCTCACCGGAAGGGTACAGGCTGCGAGAAATCACTCCCCCGATATATTCATCTCGATTCACTGCGACGCTTCGTCATCCGCCGGCTCATACGGCACAAGCGCTTACTACTACCGCGCTTTTTCACAGCCGCTTGCGGACAGCATTCACAAAGCCCTCGTCTCCTGCTGGAAAAACAATATCTACGCCGGGATGAACAGGACGGGCGTTGACCGCGGAGCAATGTTTTCCGCATACAGGGTGACAAGGATTGAAGAGTGTCCCTCTGTGCTTATTGAATACGGATTCGTCACGAATTCAGCGGAATGTCAGGCGCTTGAGAGCGGAATAAACCGCGATCTGCTCGCCAAAGCGACCGTAACCGGAATCAAAAGCTATATTTCCCAATATTCATAATTTCTGAAATCAAACCGAACGGAGAACGGATATGCCTATAAAAATACCAAACGAATTGCCGGCAACAAAAATACTCACGAGAGAAAACATTTTTGTTATGACCGAAACGAGGGCGATGACTCAGGATATACGCCCTCTGCAGATACTGCTTCTCAACCTGATGCCGACAAAGATTGACACCGAGACACAGCTTTCGCGTCTTCTCGGCAACACCCCGCTTCAGGTGGAGCTGACGCTTCTGCACACCGAGACTCACAAATCCAAAAATACCAGTGAAGAGCATCTGCTCGCCTTCTATCAGGTATTCAGCGAAATAAAGCACAGGCACTTTGACGGAATGATTATCACGGGCGCTCCCGTCGAGCATCTTCCGTTTGAAGAGGTCGAATACTGGGATGAGCTCTGCGAAATAATGGAGTGGAGCAAAACTCACGTTTATTCCGTTTTTCATATCTGCTGGGGCGCTCAGGCGGCTCTGTATTATCATTTCGGCATCCCCAAGATTCAGCTTGACGAAAAGCTCTTCGGAATATTCCCCCACCGTGTTGAATACAAAAAGAGCATTCTCGCCAGGGGATTTGACGATGTGTTCTATATTCCTCACTCAAGACACACCTCGATTCTCAGGGAGGATATAGAGAACGAGCCCAAGCTCAAAATAATCGCCTCCTCGCCCGACGCGGGCGTCACGCTTATGATGACCAAAAACGGAAGGCAGGTCTTTATCACGGGGCACGCGGAGTATGACCAGTACACCCTTGACAGGGAATACAGGCGCGACCTTATGGCGGGTAAGCCGATAAAGATGCCCGTCAACTATTATCCCCACGACGATATGACTCAGGCGCCCCCCGTCGTTTGGCGCTCACACGCGAATCTTCTCTATTCAAACTGGCTGAATTACTTCGTTTACCAGTCAACTCCCTATGAAATCGGCAAAATCCGCTGAAATTTCTGTTAATTTTATAAAATTTTTTATAAATAACTGTTTACTTTTGTAAAAAGATATAATATAATGTATCCGTATAACAGCATTCACGACTACTATATTCTGAAAGGAGAACTACCATGCCGGCATTTACTTATGAAATCGTTGAAACAGTTGCTGTTCTCTCCGAGAACGCAAGAGGTTGGTGCAAAGAGTTGAATCTTGTCAGCTGGGGAGGACGCGATCCTAAGTATGATATCCGCGAGTGGTCACCCGAGCATGACAGAATGGGTAAGGGCGTTACTCTCAGCGATGAAGAGATGAAAGCTCTTGTTGCCGCTCTCAAGAAAATGTAATTGACAAGATAATTACAGTCTCATCCGCGGGCGGCAAAAGTCGCCCGTAATTTTATTTCAGAGGTCATTTATATGTTCAATATCATTCCTCTCGCCGCCACAATCGGCGACAAGTTAGACGCCTCGTTCTTCGGTCTTGATACGGCAATCTTTTCATTTTTCGGCTCGATGCAAAACAGCGTTCTGACGATAATCGCGAAGCTCTTCACCTCTATGGGGGATGAGGACTTTATCATACCCGTAGCGGTGCTCGCCCTGCTTCTCTGCCTTTTCAAAAAGACGAGGAAATACGGCATAGCCGTGCTCTCAGCCGTCGCGATAGGCACAATCATAACAAACCTCGCTTTAAAGCCGATGGTTCTCAGAGTCAGACCCTACAACACTCTTCAGATGACCGATTTCTGGGCGCAGTTCAAAAACTGGTACGCCGGTGTCGGCTCGCTTTCAGAGAGCGATTATTCATTCCCCTCGGGCCACACCACCTCGGCTTTTGAGGTTGCCGTTGCCGTTTGCCTCTGTCTTATAAGCGACAAAAAAGGAAAGTTTGCCTGGATTCCTCCCGTGCTTGCCCTCGGGACGGCCTGCTCGAGAATCTATCTGATGGTTCACTACCCCACGGATGTTATCGCGGGAGCCTGCGCGGGAATCCTTGCCGGTATCTGTGGATTCCTTATCTCAAAGCTTGCTCTTGTGATTATCGGCAAGGTCAAAGCTCTTGACAGAATCTGCCTTGAAGAGCTCTTCCATTTAAAGATAACCAAAGCTTTCTATATAGTTCTCGCGGTTGTTCTTGTCTGCGATATCGGCGTTGCATTCGGCAAGCTCATGACAGAGAGCGACGAAGTCAAATGCGCCTACAGCGAAGAATATGTCTGCAACAACAAGGCGAGAATCGGCGAGGATAAGTATCCGCCCATCGGCGGCAAAAACTACTGCAAGATTCACTGGAAGCAGCTGACCGCTGAAGGTCAGGGCACCGGAGAGCAGGAAGCGGATGAAGAGGTTACAAACGAAACCGAAACTCTGCCCGTCACCGAAGCACAGCCCGCAGAGGAAACGGAAGCAGAAACAAACGCCGCCGCTTAACTTTACTCAATAACAACAAGGCGAAAGGAGGATAATCATGAACAGATTCAAAAGAATCACGGTAATAATCATTACCGCGCTGATTGCTCTTGCCATGTTTTCCTCCGCCGCCTTTATCGCCGCCGAATCTGACCACGACTGTACCGGTGAAGACTGCGCCGTATGCTGCGCAATCTCCGCCTGTGTCAACGCTTTCAAAACGCTGACCGCCGCTTTTACGGCGATGTCCGCGGGAGTCTGCGCGTTCTTTGTCATCAGGGCGGCTCTTAAAATCTGCGGGGATGTTTACAGCCCCGCAACTCCCGTATCTCTCAAAACTAAACTTCTGAATTGACAAAACCGAAACAAGGAGTCGAGCCCCTTCTGAAGGGGCTTATGGGCGTATGCCGGCTCCTTGTATTTTTGCGCCCTTTTATAAATAATTCGGAGGTTTATTATATGAAAAAATTACTTGCAATCCTGATTTGCCTGCTTGTTGCCGCCGGGTGCTTCGCTTCCTGCGGAAAAGAACAGGCCGGCAGCGAAACCGGCGAAAAAGCCGGCGATTCAAAGCTCAGCATAGTCACCACCATATTCCCCGAATACGACTGGGTAAGGCAGATTCTCGGCGAAAAGGCCGCAGATACCGATATCACCCTGCTTCTCGATAACGGCGTTGACCTTCACTCGTATCAGCCCACCGCGGCGGATATTGTCAGAATCAAATCCTGCGACCTGTTTATCTATGTCGGCGGGGAATCCGACAAATGGGTCAAAGACGCTCTGCCCGAAGAAGGAGAGAGACCGTCGGTAATCAATCTGCTTGAGGTCCTTGGCGAAAGCGTCAAAGAGGAAGAAATCAAGGAAGGAATGGAAGCGGAAGAAGAAGAAGAGGAAGAGGGCACGGAGGAAGGCCCCGAATATGACGAGCATGTCTGGCTCTCCCTCAAAAACGCCGCCGCCCTCTGTAAAGCAATATCCGGAAAAATCTGCGAGATCGACCCCGGAAACGCAGATTTATACAAGGCAAACACAGCCGCTTATCTCAAAAAGCTTGAAGACCTCGACGTTCTTTATAAAGACGCCGTAAACAAAGCTCAAATCAAAACTCTCGTTTTTGGCGACAGATTCCCGTTCCGCTATCTTGTCGATGACTACGGCATAGATTACTACGCGGCATTTGTCGGCTGCTCGGCGGAGAGCGAAGCGAGCTTTGAAACGGTCATTTTCCTCGCCAAAAAGCTTGATGAGCTCGGTCTTAAATATGTTATGCAGATTGAGAGCGCCGACGGCAGACTTTCGCAATCGGTAATCGACGCTTCAAATGATAAGAGCAGAGAGATTCTCACCCTCGACTCAATGCAGTCCGCAACATCCACCGATATTGAAAACGGCGCGGATTATCTGAGCATAATGCAAAAGAATCTTGAGGTTCTCAAAACTGCCCTGGGTTCAGCTGAATAACCCTGCAAAGAAGGTGTAATTATGGCATTGCTTACCTGCAGCAATCTTTCTCTCGGCTATGAAGGCAAAGAGATAATCGGAAATCTCAGCTTCGAGGTCAACGAAGGAGATTATCTGTGTATAGTCGGCGAAAACGGCTCCGGCAAAAGTACCCTTATGAAAACAATACTGGGGCTTAATTCTCCTCTCGGGGGAAGCGTCACAACCGGCGGCGGCTTAAAACAGACAGAAATCGGCTATCTGCCGCAGCAGACGGATGTTCAGCGCGATTTCCCGGCTTCCGTTTGGGAAATAGTCCTCTCCGGCTGTCAGAACAGGCAGGGCTTCAGACCGTTTTACGGGAAAGCCGAGAAAGCCCTTGCGAAAATGAATATGGAAAAGCTCGGTCTCACTCAGCTCTCAGGCAGATGCTACCGCGAGCACTCGGGCGGTCAGCAGCAGAGAGTGCTGCTCGCGCGCGCGCTTTGCGCGACCCAAAAAATGCTTCTGCTCGACGAACCCGTTTCCGGTCTTGACCCGAAGGTGACCGCCGAAATGTATGAAATAATAAAAGAGCTCAACGAAAAAGACGGAATTACGATAATAATGATTTCTCACGATATAGAGGCGGCGCTCACATACGCAGATAAAATTCTGCACATCGGAAAGAGCGTGTTTTTCGGCTCCGCCGAAGAGTATAAGAAAACCGCGGGCGCTTTCACGTCCGCCAAAGGGGGCGCACGGGAATGACACAGCTCGCTGAAAAACTCGAATACCTGCAGTATCCGTTTGTCAGATACGCCCTGCTTGTCGGTGTGCTTATTGCGCTGTGCTCTTCTCTGCTCGGCGTGACCCTTGTGCTCAAAAGGTTCTCGTTTATAGGCGACGGGCTCTCGCACGTTGCCTTCGGGGCCATGGCTATCGCCGCGATAATGAAGCTGACAAACGATATGCCCGTCGTGCTCCTGATTACGGTTATCAGCGCCGTCCTTCTTCTCAGGACAGGTCAGAGAGCGAAAATCAAGGGCGACGCGGCGCTCGCGATGATTTCGGTCGGCTCGCTCGCAATCGGCTATCTTTTGATGAATGTCTTTTCAAAATCCGCGAATCTTTCGGGCGACGTGTGCACGACTCTTTTCGGCTCAACCTCGATTCTCACCCTGAATAAAACCGAGGTGCTCGCCTGCGCCGTGCTTTCGGTTGCGGTTATCATTGTATTCATCCTTTTTTACAACAAGATATTCGCCGTCACTTTCGATGAGAATTTTGCGAGAGCTACGGGAATAAAAGCGGGAGCCTATAATCTGATTATCGCCGTCGTTGTCGCGGTCATAATAGTTCTCGCGATGAATCTTGTCGGCTCGCTCCTTATCTCGGCGCTTGTGATATTCCCGGCGCTCTCGGCAATGCGGGTTTTCAAAAGCTTCAGGTCGGTCACAATCTGCTCCGCGGTCCTGTCGGTAATCTGCGCTCTCGCAGGCATTGTCTGCTCCGTTATCACGGGCACGCCGGTCGGCTCGACAATAGTCGCCGTCGATATAGCCGCCTTCGCTCTGTTTACCCTTGCGGGGAAAATTTCGGGAGGAAAAAGAATATGAAAAAAGTACTTTGTCTTTTAACCGTCTCAATTCTCATTTTATCGCTCGCCGGCTGCGGCAGCGCTCAGGACAGCAGAGGCGGCACCATTGCTCAGGTAAGCAACGTCAACGATATAATCAGCAGCGCGGCGGCGGAAAACGCCCCGACCGCCCGCAGAAATCTTCCGCTGAGCTCATATAAATTCTTTACCGGCGAAAAGCCCGGAGATGAAAAATACGACATCGACCTCACGGCGATGAACAGCACGATGGTTTACTCAGAGGTTTCCAATATGATGATGGAGCCTCAGAGCTATGAGGGCAAATATGTAAAAATGCGCGGGTCCTTCGCCGTCCATGAGGGCGAGACCAGGAATTATTACGCCTGCCTGATTTCAGACGCCACCGCCTGCTGCTCGCAGGGAATAGAATTCATCCTCGATAAAAACATAAGCTACCCCGATGATTATCCCCCGCTTGACACGGAGATAACGGTGGTCGGGACATTCGACACATACAATGAAGGCGAAAACAAATTCATCCAGCTTTTAAACGCCAAAGCGTATTACGGCTGATAATCATCACCGTCCGCGGGTCATTCAGACCTGCGGACCTTTCTTTTTCGCCGGATGCGGCCGAGCGAAAATAATTATATTTATAAAATACATTGACATTTTTTATGATTTGCAATATAGTTAATATAATTTATTCACGAGAGAGGGGTTAGATAATTGGAAAAAGAAAACGTAATCATTGACTTAAAAAACATCTCCGTCACATTCGGGGATAATCAGGTGCTTAAAAATCTTAACCTTTACATTCGTGACAAGGAGTTTATG